>JBEKJX010000004.1:0-26136 GCA_050011015.1 Smithella sp. | reverse complement strand
ATCCGGTATATCCGCTGGGGCTGGATTACGTTGCCGGTTCTCTGGATTCCCGTTATCAGACTAAAATTGCAGATTTAAATGATTTTGCCAATCTCGATGAGTTGGAAACGTTGATCAGGGAATTTTCCCCCGATTTTGCCGGAGTATCCATCAGAAATATTGATAACACTGATGTGATAAACAGCAGAGGCTTCCTTCCGGAATACCAGAATTTAATCAGCCGGATCAGGACGAATTCGAAGGCCCGAATAATTTTAGGCGGCAGCGGTTTCACTATCTTTCCCATTGAGTTCATGCAGGCGCTGGATGCCGATTATGGAATAGTCGGCGAAGGTGAAAGATTATCCTTGCTGCTGGATGCGCTGGAGAAAAACGCGGATGTTAAGCAAATCCCCGGTGTCTTGACAAAAGAAAAAACGGACATCGTTTATGAACCGTGGAATGGTGAGATTAAAAGACATTTTAATCCGGCAAACCCGCACACGCAATTTTATCTGTCATACGGCGGCATGCTCAACCTGCAAACAAAAAGAGGTTGTCCTTTTCATTGCACTTACTGCACTTATCCTCATATTGAAGGTGCCCGGATGCGGTTTTTTCCGCCGCGTGAAGTAGCAGAGAGCGCCCGCGAATTGCAGGATGCCGGCGCTAAATATATATTTATAACCGATTCCGCTTTCAACGCCAGCTATGATCACAGCATGCAGGTTGCCAAAGCCTTTATAAGAGCCCGCGTGTCTATTCCGTGGGGAGGTTTTTTTGCGCCCACCATTCCTCCCGATGATTATTTCAAGCTGATGGCTGATGCCGGATTAACGCATGTTGAATTCGGCACGGAGTCTTTATCGGATACGGTATTAGCCAATTTATGTAAACCTTTTGCGTCCGGCGATGTCTTTGCCGCTCATAAAAAAGCGCTAGAAGCCTCTGTGCACGTTGCCCATTATTTTTTATTAGGCGGTCCCGGAGAAAACAAACAGACCCTGCAGAAAACACTGATCGGCCTCGATAGTCTGGAAAAAGCGGTTTTCTTCTTTTTCTGCGGCATCCGCGTTTATCCGCATACGGGCATGTATGATTTTGCCTTGAGGGACGGTCAGATTATCGCGGGGCAGAATATCCTGCCGCCTGAATTTTACCGCTCTAAGGAAATATCTGTTGCGGAAATTATGCAGATGGTGGAAAATCACGCCAACGGCCGCCTGAACTGGCTTATCGGCGCCGGTGAAGCCAAAGCAACCCGTGTTTTACCCAAACTCTACAGACGAGGGTTTACAGGTCCTTTGTGGGAATATCTGATTCAATAAAGAGGACTTCTTAAGGAGTTTTATCATTGAAAAAGAAGTTGCCATTTGGGAGTCCGGCTCAAATTACAGGAATAATTCTTTTATTTGTCGTGGCTGCTGTTTTTTTTATTAATTATCTGCTGGCGGCGGCAGTCGCCTTTTTTTATATTGTTCTTTGTGTCGTCGCTTCTTTTTTTCCGCGAAGCAATTTTTTCCTTCCCGTAATCAGCCGCGGTAATACCGGTAAGAATTTTGTCGCGCTGACTTTTGATGATGGTCCTGCCCAACCGACAACAAGACAAATACTGGAATTGCTGCAGAAGTATTCGGTAAAGGCAACTTTTTTTGTTTCCGGCGCCAATGCCTTGAAGCATCCGGAAATAATAGGGGAAATGATTGCCCGCGGCCACACCATCGGCAATCATTCGTTCAACCATAATCCTTTCTTGATGCTGGGAAGTTATAATTATCTCTATCAGGAAATATTCCGGGCGCAGGAAGTTTTAGAAAAAATGGGTGCAAATACTCTGGCCTTTCGTCCTCCTGTAGGAATAATCAGTCCTAAACTGCCTCTTGTTATGGACAAATTGGGAATGTTTTGTGTTACTTTCAGCTGCCGCGCTTTTGATGCCGGCAATCGCCGCATTAAAAATCTCGGTTCCAGAATACTTAAAAAGGTAAAAGCCGACGATATCATTTTGCTGCACGATGTGCCGTCGCGCAGTGAAGAAGGCAATGCCATTATATTGGCGGAAATTGAAAGTGTATTGCAAGGGCTTATTATTAGGGGCCTAAAAATTGTTCCCCTTTCCACTTTAATAGGAAGGGACATTAACTAAAGAAAGCCGTTCCTGATTTGCCCAATTACTTAAGGCTTAAGTCCTGCCATCTTTTTCATCCATCCAGGGGCAACTTTGCGGCCGGAGAGTTTCTGAAACCCTACCGGGAATAATCGCTTGAGCCAGTCCAACACGTAGGCATCGGGTCCGACCATGATGCGCACCTTGTCTTTTTTGATTCCGGCTATGATTATTTGAGCTGCTTTGTCCGCTGTTGTCTTTGCCATGACCCGGTTGAAAACCGTGAGGCTTTCTTCTCTTGCAAAGGAGGGGTCAGAGGCCTTGTAGAATTTGGCGTTGTTGGCAATGTTCGTCTTAATCCCACCAGGGTGTACGCAAGAGACTTTAACGCATGTATCAGAGAGTTCTTGTGCCAGCGTTTCGGTGAATCCCCGGACAGCATACTTTGCTGTGCAGTAAGGTCCGTTATTCGGATTGGTGAAGATGCCGTTAACGCTGCTGATATTGACGATGTGGGCGGAGTCTTGCTGCTTAAGGTACGGGAGGAATTCCTTGCATCCGTAGACTACGCCCCACAAATTGATGCCCATGAGCCACTCAAAGTCCTCATAGCTCACATCATCCAGTGTTTCCACGACAGCTACCCCTGCATTATTGATGATGAGATGAACAGCGCCGTGGGTTTTGACCACTTCGTTCGCGTAACGTTTAACCTGCTCGCGGTCTGCGGTATCCACTTTGTGGGTGGAAACCCGCACCCCCCGGTTTCGCGAGCGCACCATGTCAGCGGTTTCCTTAAGACCAGCTTCATTGACGTCGGATATTGCCACATGGCAGCCTTCATCCGCCAGATTCAGCGCAAGCGCCCTTCCGATACCGGATGCTGCGCCGGTAATTCCCGCGACCTTGTTCTTAAGATCCTTCATGAATGTCTCCTTTTACGAGTGAATATGGTCTTGAAATATCATTTTTCTTTCCGGTCTGAACTGTTTAAAAACAGTTCAGATGTTTTTATCTGAAAAACTTTGCATTTATTGAAGCGATTGTTGGATCTTTAAAGACGCGAACTTAATAAACAAATCCGATTTTCTTGTCAATGTAAAATAATAAGGCGCCTTTGATAGATTACAGTCAGCAAGTCATTAGAGTATGTGGAAGAAAATTGATATTGCAAGACCATAATGATTTGCGGTAATCAGCCGCTTGTTTTTAGTTGCTGAAATAGTTCCTGGTCCACATGCATGACTTGATGAAGACCTCAATCCCGGGATATTCCGCTATTGATCGCAAATTCACTCATACCGAAGCGTGGCGGAATATTATTTATAAATAATTTGATATTCGTTATTATATCATAAAACGATAAATTCACGTTATTTAAAATTATTTATTGACGTTATAAAAAAATTTTGATTGAAAAAACAATCAGTGATATGAATTACTACTTTTGGGCATAAATTTAACTTTGACATTGGCCAATGGGGTATTTTTATTGGAAAGTCAATGGAGTTTATTAAAAGAGATAAAAGCAACTAATGATAATCATATTGAGGCATTGGCGGATGTGCCGGCTGCTTCCCCCTGGTTTTCAGGTCATTTCCCAGGCGAGCCGATTCTTCCCGGAATAGCTTTAGTTTATATGGTCGAGCAGGCAATTATTCAGGACGCATTGCAAAAAGGGGAGCAGGTTCAGTTGCATGCGCTGAAAAGAGTTAGGTTCACTCAACCGGTGCGGCCGGAAGATGCTCTGTCGGTAAGCATAACCGGTGAGGAAAAAGGTGAAGAAGTTTTGTTTTCTTTTAAAGTGGCAAATAAAGAAAATATTGTGTGCAGCGGTTCAATTAATGCAAAAAAGATAAATAAATATAAATAAGCATAGAAGGAGGGTAGTGATGCCTGAAAATCACGATAAAAAAGGCATTATACGGCACGTGGCCGAAATAATTATTGAGGAACTTAAATTAGAAGACGTTACCGCGGATACATTTAATGCGGATATGGATTTGGTGGATGAACTGGGCATTGACAGCATGGATCTGGCCACTATCGCATTAGTCCTGCAGGATGAATACAAGATCGCTATAGACGAAGACGATTATCCGAAGTTGAAAACCATTCGACTTATTGCCGGTTACATTGAAGAAAAACTTGCCGAGAAAAAATAATTGATTGAAGATAAAAGATCTATGCCTGTAAATGATAAAGCAGTTCTGAAATCAGTCAAACCGGGATTTTCCGAACTCCTGTCCCATCCGGAAGTTAAAGCACGCTGGGAAAAAGTAAGAAAATATTTTTTCCTGCGGGAATCAACTTATGACATGTCCAATCGCTGCAATATTCGCTGCGATGGCTGTTATTATTTTGAAGGAGAAAAACAGTTTGCCCGGGAGATTGGCAATGTGGAAGCGTGGCGCGAGCTTATGCGGGAAGAAAAAGCACGCGGCATTACTTATGTTGTTCTGGCGGGAGCTGAGCCTTCCTTAATGCCGGAGCTTCTGGATGTATGCTTTCAGGAAATGCCGCTGGGCAGTATTGCCACCAACGGTTTTAAAAAAATTTCTTCATCAGTAGGCTATAAACTGCATATTTCCGTTTGGGGCAATGACGAAACCAGCCTGAGAATCAGAAAGGCTAAAGACCTTCTGAAAAAACAAATTGAGAATTATAAAAATGATCCGCGAGCGGTTTTCGTTTACACCTTCACGCGGGAAAATATCAATGAGGTAAAAGAAGTCGCCGCGCAGCTTGTTGCCCATGGTTGCAAGTTGACTTTTAATGTTTTTTCATCGCCGGTCGCTTACACGGGAAATCTGCGGCATGATGATGAATCCTTCAATCGTACACGACAGATCATGATAGAGCTTTTAAATAAATATCCGCAAAATATTATTTTTTCCGCATACAACGCCGTGGCGCATACCCATAAAAAAAGTTTGCATGATCTATACGGTTGTTCATATCCCCGTCAGAATCCTTCGCAGGATATCGGGCTGGGGAGGTCTTTCAGGCAATACAGGACAGACCTTAACTGGGACAGATCGGTTGCCTGCTGCGTGCCGGATACGGATTGCGCCGATTGCCGTCATTACGCCGCCGGTTCTGCGGTCGTCACGGCACGTCTTTACCGTCATGTGAATAATCTTGCTACTTTTAAATCCTGGCTGGATTATGTGGATACTTATCTGGCCGTCTGGGTTATGGGGTATGAGAAAGGCGAAAATCTTTGCGCCGAAATTATAAATCCGCCTAACGCGGCGGCGAGCTAGAAAAGATGTTAAATTTTAATACTTTGTCGGAGCAGTATTGATGAAGACGGTTAGTTCCTTGCTGGATAAAGACTGGCATGAAAGATATAGACGAATTTCCACTCTTAACATCCGCAGTTCCATATATGATGTAACCAACCGCTGCAATTTACGTTGCAAGGGCTGTTTTTTCTTTTCTTCGGGAGAACATCAGGCGGCGGTGGAAGAAATGGACATAAAAAAATGGGAAGATTTTATTGACCGTGAAAAAGAGCGGGGAGTGAATCTAGCGATTTTAATAGGCGGCGAGCCGACTCTTTGCATGGATCGTGTCGAAGCTTTCTATAAGCGCCTGCCCACTTATTGCGCCACCAACGGTCTGATTAAGGTTTCCCGGGAAAAGTTTCCCGATATGATGGTGGGAATTTCCCTCTGGGGCGGCGGTGAGGAAGAGAAAGTTCTGCGCGGACGCGACACCTTTGCTGTCTCCAGTAAGAATTATGCCGGCGACGCTTACACCTATTATCTTTATACCTTAACTCCCCGTCAGGTGGGAAAGATTGAACCCGTCATCAAAAGAATTGCCGATGTAGGTTTGAAAGTGCATCTGCAACTTTTATCAAATGACGAAGGCGTTGACGGCTTTTCGTGGCGTGAAGGCGAACTTAGTGATTTACGCTTTGAGATGGACGAAATGCTGGATAAATATCCGCAAACTTTAATTTCCTGCAAATACTATCATGAAATCATTACCACAGGGAAAATGATGGGACGAAGCTTTGGCTGGAATGAATGCCCGTCCGTTACTGAGTCTCTGGATAATAGAGGAAACCGACCCCGCCGTTTAATCCATTTTTCCCGCTGGGCATCCGATCTAAAAACAGTTCATCGCTGCTGCACTTCGGCAACACGCGATTGCTCCACTTGCAAAGACGGCGCGGCTCACATGAGCTGGGTCATGGTCAACAAACGTGAACATCTGAAATCGGCTAAGGATTTACAAAACTGGATCGAAGTCTATGAAATGTTTGCAAAGTTGTACCACTTTATTCCTTGGTAATCCCCGACATTTTTTGATATAGGCACATTTATTATTAACGTCTTCGGCGTTTCTTTTTTATCGTGAGATGATTTTTTATTTTTTTCAGGAACATTGATTGCCATGAGTTCAAAGAAAACATTAATATTAGGTTACGACGCCGTGTCTTCTTTAGGAACTGATTGGGATATCCAATGGCAGCGGGCTTTGTCCGGAGATTGTGGAATAGGAAAGCTTACCAGATTTCCGCTTGATGCCGGTTTCCCGGTGCGTGTTGCCGGTGAAGTGGCGGATATTGATTCACGCCCGTATCCTTTTTTACAGCCCAGGGAAATGGCGCACTGGACTTCGCCCATCTTTAAATACGGCATGCTGGTAGCTCATCGTGCTTTGGTTAAAAGCGGAATTGTAATTACGCCTGAAATTGCGCCGCGGGTGGCGGTTACGTTCAGTTCGGCGGTTGGTGGTTTGGACGCGGTTCTACAGGCTGATCGTTTGATGATCGCGGAAGGAAAAATGCCTCACCCTTTTACTAATCCTAATTCCTGCATAAATATGGCCGGCGGCAAGGTCTCTATTCTTACAGGAGCGACGGGACCAATTTGTTCGACTATTACGGCTTGTGCTACCGGAATTACTTCGCTTATAATCGGTGAGATGCTGTTACAACAAAATATGGCTGATGTGGTCATTGGCGGCGCAGTGGATTTCCCTCTGGTTGAGCCGATAGTAGCCGGATTTGCCACGATGAATGGCGCATACCGTCCGAAAGAAGGACAGCCCCAGGAGCCGCCGGAAAAAACGAGCAGGCCTTTTTCGGTTAATCGGCGGGGGTTTGTTGTATCCGAAGGAGCCGGTTGTGTTATTCTCGCAACGGAAGAGTTTGCGAAAGCCCACGGGCTTAAACCGAAAATAGAAATGGCAGGATGGTCCATGACCTCCGACGCCAGCCATTTTGTTTCGCCCAATTTAGCAACGGTGCAAAGATGCATCGAGGAAACTATTGCCCATGCCGGATTGCAGCCGGCAGACATTGATGCGGTCAACGCGCACGCGACCTCGACAAAAATAGGCGATAAGGTGGAGGCCGATGCCCTCAGCAGTATTTTCGGCAAAAACGTGCCGCCGGTATCGGCGAACAAGTCACAGCTCGGCCACGCGATGGGAGCGTCCAGTGCCATTGAAGCCATACTGGCTATGGAAGGGATGATCAAAGAGACATTGCTGCCGACTATTAATTATAGTCCTGACCCGGAAATTGACATAGACTGTGTTGCCGAAGGGGCAAGAAAATTAAATCAGGAGTTTGTGCTGAAAAACGCGTTTGGTTTCGGTGGATGCAATTCCTGCCTGATTTTACGCAGACTCGAATAAAGGATTATTGTCGTATTATGAAAGCCCCGAAAAACAGAAAAGTTTATGTTGTCGGTTACGGCGCGGCCACCCCGCTGGGAAGCACATTTGAAAAAACATGGAAAAGAGCGGTAAAGGGTGAAGCCGGTTTTCGCAAAGTGACTCGTTGTAATGTGGAGTCAGCCTGCAATATAGTTGGAGAAATACCGGACTGGTATCCGCTGGAACTTGATTTTACCGACGCAAAAGAAGTTTATAACTGGAATGCGGCTTTTGTGATTTTAACGATGGCTGTTTGCAAGGAGGCGCTGCAAAATTCAGGCGTTTCCATTAACGCTCAGATTGCTCCGCGGATGGCCTGCCTTATCGGTTCAGCGCTCAACGGGTCGGATGCTTTTCGCATTGCCGTGCACGATTTGGAACACCGCGGGCCGCTCAGGGTCAGCCCTTATCTACTGCCTAATTTATGCGCGAATCTTCCCTCCGGCAAAGCGGGAATGCTGTTAAAATTCACCGGACCGATTTTTTCGCCGCAGGGCGCTTGCGCATCGGGCAATTACGCAATCGGCATCGGGGCAAGAATGATCAGAGACGGCGATTGCGATTTTGTCCTGGCCGGCGGCGCTGACGCTCCCATCCTGCCGGAACTGATTCACGGTTTTGCCAATATGAATGCCACGATTAAGGTTCATCCTAATGATCGCGCTTATAATAATCCGGCGCTGGCTTCCCGGCCTTTCAGCGTTGACCGCAAGGGTTTTGTTCTTTCTGAAGGTGCTGGCGTTGTTGTTTTGGCGGCGGAAGAAACGATTAAAGCTTACGGACTTAAGCCGAAGGCTGAAGTTTTGGGTGTCGGGTGGTCATCGGACGCTCATCATTACACCAGCCCCAACATGCCAACTATTATCCACGCCATCAGGGGATCTATTGAGGATGCCGGATTGAAACCGGAAGATATTCAATATGTGAACGCCCACGGCACTTCGACGCCCAAGGGCGACAGTACGGAAATAAAATGCCTGAGGGAAGTGTTCGGCAGGAAGATAGAGAAAATCCCCATATCCTCAAATAAATCGCAATTGGGACACACCCTCGGCGCGACTGCGGCCATTGAAGCCGCTTTGACTATTGAAGGAATGAATAAAGGCATTATCCTGCCCACGATCAATTATGTGCCGGACCCTGATTTTTCCGACATCGATGTCGTGCCTGATGATGCCCGAAAACATAAATACGAAATCGCTCTTTCCAATGCTTTTGGTTTTGGCGGAACGAATTGCTGTGTCATTTTCAGAGGAGTATAAAATGAAACCTAAACCATTTAAACCGGAAATATTCAATAATGATGAGCGTTATATGCGAGACCTTACAACTGGTCTGGTCTGGCATCGTTCGAAATACAGGACTTTATATGTTGATACTGATCGCTCACAAGTGGTTTATCATTCTAATTACCTGCGTTATTTTGAATTCGGCCGTACTTCTCTGATGCGTGATATAGCTTATTCTTACAAAGAAATTGAAGAAAGCGGCTATGTTTATCCCATCTTCGATTTGGGCATAAGTTTTTATCAGCCCCTGTATTACGACGATTTGATGTATATCTATACGCGGCCGGTAAATCTGGAGAGAGTGCGTTTGCAATTTGACTACCTGATAACACACGCTAAGAAGGGACATATAATCTGTATCGGTTTCACAAAACATTGCGCCTTGAATCTGGCGGGTACTCCTGTGGCCATAGATCCTAAGACGGTTCAACTATGGAAATCGTTTCCCGTTTAAACCAAAAAGAGCGGCATCACAATTATATTGAGGTATACCCCTATCTGCGGGATCACCATATAGAGGGAAAAGTAATTCTGCCCGCGGTGGAAGCATTAATTGTTTTGGCCAGAGCCGTTAAAACCAATTATCCGCAAGTAAACATAAGCTGTTTGCAAAAGGCGAACTTTTCGCGTTTTTTATCAATTTCGCCGGATACTAAGCGCCAGCCGGTATTGGTTGACATAGAAAATTCCAGGGATGGTGTCATCATTGCTTCACTTTTGACTTCGATAAAATCAAAAACAAGCATGATCAGCCGCAAAGTCGAACATGCAAGCGTGGAGTTTCCTGCCGCTGATTCCGCTGCATATCTGCCGCCTTCTTTTCGGATGGTGAAGAAACTGGAAGGAAGTTGTATCAGCGTCCCTTCGGCAGCTGTTTATCGTGAACTGGTTCCTTTCGGAGGGGCTTATCAAAATATCATCGGCGATTTATCGGTTTCACCAAAGGGTGTCCATGCTTTCATTTCCGGAGGAGATAATGAAGCGGATGAAAGTTTGCTCGGTTCTCCATTTCCTATGGACGCGGTTTTGCACGCCGCCTGTGTATGGGGGCAGCGTTTTGCCGGTATTGTTTCCTTTCCCGTTGGATTTGAGAAAAGAGTAATTTATCAAAAGACAAAAAAAGGAAAAGAATATCTGGGACGCGTTGTGCCGGTGAGTGTTACTAAGGAATCGTTGATATTAGACGCATGGATTTATAATTTGGATGATGTAATGTGCGAAAGCATCAGCGGTATTCAAATGAGAGATGTGTCGCTGGGACGATTAAGTCCGCCGCAGTGGATCAGGGCTTAATACCAAATTGCATGTAAGCTGGTATTAAAATATTATAATGCAATAATTATTCTTCTCCCCCTTATGAATTTCAAGTTATAATGGGAGGGACAGGTGATTAGCCGGGGATCGAAATATGGGTAAAATAATTTTAATTTATCTTTTTGCTTATCTTGCCGGTTCCGTAAATTTCGCTATTATTTTTTTAAAGCTTGCCGGTAAAGAAGATCCCCGCCTGAGCTTCAGCGGCAACGCCGGTACCACGAATGTTTACCGCCAGGCAGGAATTTTATGGGCGTCAGTTGTCTTTTTGCTGGATATCGGCCGGGCAATAACTGTCGCGTTTATGGCGAATTATTTTTTAAAAGATTTCTTGCTTCCCTGGGCGGCTTTTTTTCTTGTTCTGGGAAACAGCTTTCCGTGCTTTCACGGCTTTCGCGGCGGCAAAGGAGTCGCCAACTATTTGGGATTTACGGTTCTTGTAGCGCCCTGGGTGGCTTTGGCTTCGGCTATCATCTGGCTTTTTGTTTACGGAATCGTACGTGTTACTTTTATCGCTTCGTTTTTTATGGTTTTTACTCTGGCCTGCGGACAGGCATTAACTCTTCACTGGCCACTAAGTGTGGTAACAGGTGCGTCGGCGACATTTCTGCTTATCTTATTTAATCACAGAAAAAATATTGCCAACTACCGGAAAACTACTGCAATACAAACACACAATAAATGAAAAAACCATGATGTTTCCGAAATATTAGCCTGAAGAAAGATATTTTAAATCAATACTAACTTTTTACAGAAGTTTTTAATCCGAATCTAGAAATAAATTTATGAGTCATGTCTTTTTTGCAAGTATGCGGTGTTTACTGTCTTACAAAATATTAACTACCCGCAGTAAACGCGTTCAGTAGTTTAGTCTTTCGTTAAATTCTTCAGGAGTGAAGCTGTATTCCTGAGTTCCGTAACTTTCCACGGAAAAAGAAGCGCAGACGCTGCCCATTCGAGCGCACTGCTCGATATCCTTGCCGTGAACCAGACCGCTGAGCAGACCGCCCCGGTAAGAATCTCCGGCGCCTGTCGGGTCCACTACCTTTTTCACTCTGAAGGCGGGGACGGCAATTTCACGCTCACGTGTGGAAACCTGTGAGCCCGACTCTCCCAGAGTGGTGATAATTGTACCGGCCATCTCCAGGATGTCCTTTTTGTTTAACCCTGTCTTGCTGATAATCAGGCTCAGTTCATAATCATTAACGATTAATATCCGGCTTCCCTCAATGGCCTGAATCAGATCTTTTTTATCCCACATGGGCAGGGATTGTCCGGGATCAAGAATATAGTCTATTCCTCTTTCTTTGCACGCACGCGGATAATTAACCATATCCTCGAAATTACCGGGAGAAACGATAACGATTGTATTTTCAGGATTAAATTTGCCAAAATCTAATGTGGATTGATATTTCATGGCTCCGGGATTGAAACCGGTAATCTGATTGTCGGCGCGGTCTGTGGTGATGTAAGCGCCTGCCGTAAATTCGTCGGCGATGATTTTAATTCCTTCTGTGGAAATCCCGTTTTTCGCCAGCCATTTGAAGTATCTCTGGTAATCATGGCCGATAGTAGCGCAGATGAGAGGCTTTTCGCCCATAAGAGTGAGCGCGTAGGCGATATTGCCCGCTGTACCGCCGTATTTCTCCTTCATGCCGTTTACCTGAAAACAAACGTTTAGAACGTGAATTTTATCGGGCAGAATATGATCGGAAAAATGTCCGGGAAAATCCATAATCCTGTCGTATGCCATTGATCCGGAAACAATAATATTCATAAAAGTCAACCTTTCCAATCAGTTTAGAATCATCGTCTGTAACGCAGGGAATATAGGGAATATCGATTTATGTGTCAATGATATTTTTCCCGGGAAGTGCAAAGGAGCCAGCGTCAAGTTAACACATCTTTTGATTCATTATATCGGCGGCAATTTTACGCACTTTTTTCATGGCGGTTTGCAGATCAATAGTGCAGAGCTGCCGGTCTTTCATTACGATCCTGCCATTGATAATGCTGGTTTTAACGTCCGCGCCGCGCGCGGCATAAACAAGTTGCGAATAACAATTATAAAGTGGTGTGAGGTGAGGCTGATTCATATCCACCAGAATGATGTCAGCTTTTTTCCCCGTTTCTACAGAACCAATCAATTTATCCATTCCCAGCACTTTTGCTCCGCCAATGGTGGCCATTTTGCAAACTGTTTCCGCGTTCATAACGGTGGGGTTCAGAGACGTTACTTTATGAATCTTTGCCGTTGTGTCCATCTCCCGAAACATATCCAGATCGTTATTGCTGGCGCATCCGTCGGTGCCGATTCCGACAGTTATATCGTGTCGCATCATTTCGGGAACAGGGGCGACACCCGCTGCCAGCTTCATGGAGCTTTCCGGGTTATGAGCAACCTTAACACCCAGATCGGCAAAAACAGCCATATCTTCTTTATTCAGCCAGTTACAGTGAACGGCAATGGTTTGTTCATCCAAAACTCCCAGATCAAGCAGACGCCGTACGGGATTTTTGCCATAACGATTCAAGATAGTGCCTCTCTCATCTTTAGTCTCGAGTAAATGAATTAGGTATAAAAGACCGGCTTCCCGGGCTTCTTTCTTTACACGGACAAGTGTTTCCGGAGAACAGGTATAGGGAGAATGACAAAAATACGCCGGTGTAATAAGCGGTGCGCGGGGAAGCCAGCGTTTTACGAAACGTTGAGCCGCAGTCATCGTTTTTTCGATTGAGGGCTTGTCCGGCATGATAAAATCAGCAAAACCCTGCGAGACAACAGCGCGCATTCCGGCAGTGCTGACTACTTCCGCAATGGCGTCTTCAAAGAAATAGCCGTCGCAAAAAGTTGTCGTGCCGGAGAGGATCATTTCAGCCATGGCAAGAGTGGCTCCGTCGGAAACCGTTTTTTTGTTGATGAAACGCGCTTCCGCCGGAAAAATATGCCCGGTCAGCCACTCCATTAATGGCAGATCATCGGCCATCCCCCGAAAGCAAACCATCGGCAGATGCGTGTGTGTATTGACTAATCCGGGCATAACGATGCAGCCGGAGGCATCTATCGTTTCTTTAGCCTGTAAGGCGGCGCATCCTCTGTTTTTATTTTGTCCCGCCGCGATAATAAGACCGTCCTTAATACCGATAAAGGAATCTTCGATAATTTCCATTCCGGCGGACATGGTTATAAGCGTTCCGCCTGTAATCAATATATCGCAGTTATTTTCTTGCAAATGCTCTTTCATGCGTAAATATTTTTCGAGACAAATATCATGAACTAAGCAGTCTCTTTTTGTCGCCTAAGGTACTGTAATGGTGGCTGTTTTGCTTCCGGATAGACTGCAGGTTGCAGTTGCTTCCAGGGTGTCGCCCTTTGCGGCTTCCACTTTATAGGTATAGGTAAAGGGCACTTCTTTGGGCTGCGAATCATAATTAGTACTGATGATAGTGGCTGAGTTTTTCTTTATCTCAACATTTTTAATATGATGAAAACCGGGGAATGAAGATTTGTGGGTGATTGTTACCGACAGAGTCTGCGTACCGGAATCATATTCGATTTTTACATCCTTAGGAGCGTCAGCATAAGAAATTTGCGGATAGAAACAGAAAATCATTAAACTGAACAACAACATACTAAGGATAAATGATGAAATTGCCGAATTTTTTTTCATGGTAGACCTCCTTAAATTTATAAATTCAATTATTAATCTCTTCGGGTCAAATTCCCCGTTGCTTGCGACGAAGAAGAGAGTGATGGTTCATCATGATACCCCGCTGTTTGCGGCGGGGAGATTCATTCATAGCGTTTTCCCTTGCAAGAATCAAACGCTCAGAAATGATCAGGACAAATCAACCGGGGAACTTTGCCTCCATCAATTCGTCACCAATTAATCCCAGTACAGTACTAAACCCCAAAGCTATTATTGTCAGCAACGTGAATAATGTCATCACCGATACGGACGACAGATGTAATCCCAAAACAGTGATGGCAATCATAATAGATGTAAACAGGAAACTCAGTCCGAATATAATTTTCTTTTTTAAAAAAAGCGTTGTTACTTTCCGGAATCTGGTTTTGCCGTCAAGAAGTCCGGTTAGCAGGGACAGAATAATAAAGATGGGAAGCGCTGATGAAATCACTTGTATGGTACAATGTAAAACTTCATTAATTTGAGGTGGCACAATAAAAGATAAAACAGCAAGAATGAAGAGAGTAAAAGCAAAAGATTGTGGAAAATGCACAATGATGGGATGAATGTGCAGGATCATGATTTTTCGTCTTTTTTCAGATACCGGATCGACATAGGGTTCAAACATTTTTGCAGGCACTCCGCATGCCGGGCATACATCTTTTATCTTGCCTTCTTTGGTTACATAACCGCACGCTTTACATTTGATAAGATTGGCCATCAAAACATCTCCAGTACTGTTTTGAAACGGCTTTATGATAATATATTCGAGCATCAAATGATAGTAAAAAAATTAAGTTGTTGAAAAGTTATATTCTATTCGTTAGTATTAATTATTAAAATATGGAGGTGTCTATGAGTGCGTTACTTCTTGCCCGTATCCAGTTCGCCTTTACGATAGGCTTCCATTTTCTTTTTCCGGCAATGACTCTGGGGACTGCCCTGATTATTTTAATATCAGAAACCATTTATCTGATCAAAAAAGATGAAGTCTGTAAAAAAATAACTGATTTTCTGGTCAGACTTCTCGGACTGATTTTCGTGATGGGTGCGGCAACCGGTATTGTTATGGAATTTTCTTTTGGAACGAACTGGTCGGGATATTCCCGGGCGGTGGGAGATGTTTTCGGGCCGATACTTGCCGCCGAAGGTATTATGGCTTTTTTTCTGGAATCGGTATTTCTAGGAGTGCTTATTTTCGCCAGAGAAAAAGTTTCCCCGAAGGCATACTGGTTAGCGGCGCTTCTGGTATTTGTGGGCGGTCACCTTTCCGCTTTCTGGATAGTAGTTGCCAATTCCTGGATGCAGACTCCCGCAGGCTACGCAATAAATGAAGCAGGTAAAATTAATCTTATCAATTTTACAAACGCCGTTTTTAATCCTTCAACAATCGTCAGATTTTGTCACACAGTAATGGCTTCATGGATTACCGGCGCGGTAATGACAGCCGGTATTGCGGGTTATTATGTAAGAAAAGGCCTGCACGGCCAGACGGCCAGAACAATGCTGAAAATCGGCATAATCCTTTTTGCAATTACACCTCTTTTGCAACTGGCAACAGGCCACATTCACGCGATTGAAGTCATCAACATGCAGCCGGAAAAAGCGGCCGCATTTGAGGGGCATTTTCATACGGCTAAAGGCGTACCGCTTTATGCCATAGGGTTTGTTGATGAGCAAAACGAAAAGACCTATGGAATTTACGCTCCAAAAGCCCTGAGCTTTTTATTCAACTTTGACTGGAACTCGGAAATAAAAGGATTGAAGGATTTTCCCAAAGGAAACTGGCCGCCGGTTAACTTTGTGTTTCAGGTTTATCATATCATGGCAGGTATTGGCATGCTTTTGATCGCGCTCGGATTACTGGGCGCATATCTGCTCTGGACTAAAAAAATATATGACAACAAATTATATCTTTTTATTCTTCCTTTCCTGATACCTTTGCCGCATATAGCTCATGAAACAGGATGGATAGCGGCGGAAGTCGGCCGTCAGCCGTGGATAATCTATAAATTGATGAAGACCGCCGCCGCCGCGTCAGTAGTAGTAAGTGAGGGTAATGTAGCATTCAGCCTGCTAATGTTTTTCCTTATTTATCTGCTGCTGGCGGTAATGTTTGTCAAACTGTTTATAAAAATTGTTCAAAAAGGTCCGGCAGTTTAATTGATATTAGAGATGGCGGAGGAAAATAGATGGAAAACATACAAAACTTGCAAATACTATGGTTCGTTCTTATTTTGATATTATTTATCGGCTTTTCTCTTCTGGACGGATTTGATCTGGGCATAGGGGTGCTGTTGACCTTTCTCGGCAAGACAAAGGAGGAAAAAGATATATTAATAAATTCCATCGGTCCTGTCTGGGACGGCAATGAAGTCTGGCTGATTACCGGCGGCGGCGCGCTGTTCGCGGCCTTCCCTCACGCCTATGCCACGGCCTTTTCCGGCTTTTATCTGGCGATGATGCTCGTTTTGTTCGCTCTTATCTTTCGAGCGGTCTCGATGGAATTTCGCGCGCAGGATACGGCCGGAGCCGCAATTTGGGAGAAGGCTTTCTTTGCGGGCAGCGCGGCGGCTGCTTTATTATTCGGCGTGGCTCTGGGCAATGTTGTTTATGGAGTGCCGTTGGATAATAAAATGGAATTTACCGGCAACTATTTCACCCTGTTGAGGCCGGTGCCTCTTTTATTTGGCATAACCGGATTTACCGCTATTCTCCTGCAGGGAGCGTCTTACGCCGTGATGAAAACTGAAGGCGCATTACAAGCGCGGTCTTTTCGTGCGGTCGCTATTCTGATGTGGGTCAACCTGATGACCGCGATTGCTTATTTTGTAACCATGGCATTTACGTTTCAAGATATTACGTCAAACTGGTTATTCTATCTGGCCGTTTTATGGACCATGCTATGGCTTTCGGCAATTTTCTTTTCCGTCAAACATAAAAATGAATCTTCCCCGTTCTGGGAATCGTCATTTGCTTTTATCGGCCTTTGGCTTGCCGTGGCGGCAGTTCATTTTCCCAATATGATTAAAGCTAGCAATGATCAAAGTTTGAGCATAACGATTTACAACAGTTCCACCGGATTACAAACGCTGAAATTGATGAGTGTTATCGCCCTGATCGGAATGCCGATCGTAATCGCCTATACGATTTTTGTTTACCGTATTTTTAAAGGCAAAACGAAATCATCCGATCACTACTAATAAGATACAGCTTTGTCGCTTCGTTATTTCTTGACCTGGAGCGACAAAAAGGAGCGCAATAAAAACAGTCTTTACTTTATCGGGAACTGATGCCTTTCAGATGGCAGATTCCATTCAGCCCTGTGTTAAAGCCTTACCCGAACCGGATCGCCAGAAAACCACCCAAACATGCAAAACCGTTCAGTGCCATGACCAGCTCGTGAGAAAGGTTGCGGTTGTATCTGATCAGCCGTGGGAAAAAGATGATCAACGTCAGGAGCATTATGCTCGGGAGAAGGTAAATAGACCATACGGGCTTTAAGCGGGAGTTTGCAAGGCCGCTGATGATAATGCCGAGGCAGAAAAACTGGAGTATGGCGCTATAAATCCTGGCGCTGTTTATTCCCAGCACAATCGGCAATGTCCGGATTCCTGCCAAGGCATCGCCTGCAACATCGCGTATGTCCCACATGATTTCATAGGTCATGACCATGGCGAACATATAGACAAATGCCGTGAGGAAGCGCCCGTCCGGTTGTGTATGCGTGCGCAGCATGGGAAAAACCAGCAGGCCGAGAGACCATCCCGCACCCGAACTCACGTTTTTGATGATAAACAGGTTTTTAAGCCGCAGATGGGGTAAAGAGGGCAGCAGAGGAGTGTTATAAAAATATCCGACCGCCGTACCGAAGGCGACTAATCCCGCAAGTTTCCATGTAGGTTCAGTAAAAATCGCCAGCAGTATGGCGATTGTCCCTGCCGCATAGCAGAAAATCTTGATAGTGCCGCTTTTGGTTTGGGCGTCCTTTAATTCGTCCGGGCAGTTCAGCGCATCCTCTTTCACGTCGGTAAGGCGGTTCCATTGACAGATGCAGGCCACTGCCAGTGTGATGATCAGATAATCGATGCTGTGGAATCGCATTTTTAGAAACCCGGACCAGCACCACATAATCGCAGGAGCACTTACTATAATGTGCAGCCGGTTTAAAATAAAGGCTCGCGTAATCCGTTTCAGCATGGTCTTTAGTCTGCAATATTATCTGATATGGCCGGGTAGTCTGTATATCCCTGTGGTCCCGGTGTATAATAAGTGTTTGCGTCCGGTTTCGCCCAGGAAGAGCCGCGCCGGATACGCTCCACCAGATCGGGATTAGCTATATAGGCGCTGCCGAACGACACGGCATCGGCATATCCCCCGGCAATGACCCGATCTGCTCTTTCAACTGTATATCCGCAGTTGGTTACAAGTTTACCATGGTATAGCGGCCGGAAATGTTTGCTTATATCCTTCACCGCATAGGGGACATTATCGACTGGAAGCATGGGCTCGACCATGTGGGCATAGGCCAGATCGGGATAATTGTTCAGACGTTCGACCACATATTCAAAGGTGGGGATGGTGTCCTGATCAATGGTAATGCCGAAAAAACCATGGGCTGAGGGATTGAGCCGTATACCGACTCTTTCGAAGCCGATTGCTCCACCCACAGCATCCAGTACCTCGAAAAAGAAGCGGGCCCTGTTTTCGTGACTGCCGCCATAGGTATCAGTACGGGTATTAGAACAGTTCGTGAAAAACTGATGAATTAGATAGCCATTGGCCGAGTGGATCTCAACACCATTGAATCCGGCCGAAATCGCATTCACGGCTGCTTTTTTAAAGTCCTGAACGATTGCGTGGATTTCATCAATGGTCAGAGCACGCGGGGTAACCGTTTCCTTGAAACCTGACGGTGTGTATGAACGGTCATGCGGGTTGATGGCGGAGGGCGCCACGGGCAACATGCCATCGTGAAAATCGGGGTGCGAAATACGACCCACATGCCATATCTGCAGGAAGATATGGCCGCCTTTTTCGTGCACTGCTTTCGTGACCAGACGCCAACCCTCAATCTGGGCAGCGCTGTATATTCCCGGAGTGTTGATGTAGCCCACACCCTGTTTGGAAATTTGTGAACCTTCGGTGATAATAAGTCCTGCCGTAGCACGTTGTGAATAGTATAATGCGTGCAGAGCAGTCGGTGCATTCTCCGGGTTATCCGCCCGGCTGCGGGTCATGGGGGCCATGAAGATGCGGTTGGGAAGATCATATTTGCCGATTCTTAAAGGTTTCAACAATGTTTGCTCATACATATATAACTCCTTTCGCTACATTATTCATGCAAGTAAGTTTAAAGGTCTCATATTATGAAGAGTTAACATATCAAACAGTGTTTGCTTTGAAACAGCGTTATTTTTATATCTGGACTATAAGAAACTCGATTTTGTATGTCAAGAATATATTGGCTATGTAAGATGATGTGCGCCGCTGATATCCGGATTATATATTTTTTCATAAGACGGAGATTTGAAATTTATCCTGTTAAGCCGGAGAAATGAGTGTCAAATGCGTCCAGAATGCGGGTGTGTCGCAGTAGATTACCCGGCCAGCCTTCCAGAGATATCCGCACATTAAAAGAGGTTCCGCGATTATAAGTCGAAAGGCCGATTCGTAAACCGGCTTGTCGTATTTTCGGAGAATTATTAAACCGTTCAATTTCTCTTTCCATAAGAGCGGAATTGTTTTCCCACGTATACAGACGAATAACAGCAAAGGCCAGCCCATCAGGCTTCCAGTGTGTTTCCCACATCCAGTCATATTTGTTTTCGAAAATGGCATCAGTTGTCGCGCACATGCGCTTGACTTTTGCCAGCGCCGCTTTTATATCCGGAGAATCGTCGGGATGTGATGTGAAATGAAGGTTTGTTAGATCCTCCAAACCGGTATGTCCGCAAAGCTCAGCAGGAACATCGCTTTCCTCGAATCCTATTCTTAAACTTGTTTTATCCTTATTTGTTTGCCATGGCCGCAGATCTACGATGATTGTGCAGCGCGTCAAACGCAGGCAGAGAGACTCACCCAGTTCACAAGTCAGAATACGGACGTATTGCTCAATGATATTGTTTGGCGCCTGAAGAAGAAATGCCCTGTTTTCGTGATCCCATGTCCACGCGGAATTTCCCTGATTAACGCACGCCAGTTTTTCGAGGAGAGATCGAAAAGAAAATAACTCGGAACATGAAGCGACCTTCTTATTGGACGTTTGCAGTTCTTCCCTTGTCACAAAAGTAGAGCCCGATTCATCCTGAACGGGATTGATACAGGAAAGCATGGAATCTGGGCGAATTTCAACAGGCACGCTTTTAACCGGATCTGGTCTTTTGATATTCATGGCCCCCTTGCGGCTTTGTTTCAGATTAACTCGAAGAGCTTGCCATCTATTATTTACCGGCCGACCTTGTTTCCGTCACAACCCTACATTTTATAAGCCAGGTCAGGAAAAACCTTTTAATATATAAGGAGCATCTTTTTTTTTACAACTGAACTATAAGAAACTCGGATTTGTATGTCAAGGAAATCTTGACCATGGAAGATGAAGCACGCCGCCGATTTATACAGAATCATGGATATTTAAAGTTTAGTTTGCTGCCGGTGTGTAGGGAATTTTCAGATATATTTTTGCTTCTACCTGGGCTGCACCTTCTCCGTCTTCCACTTCCAATGCTTTTGAATAATACTCCTGAGCCTGCGTCCTTTTTTTGTAAATGTCATTAATCATTCCCAGACGAACAAAAGCCCAGACTCTAGATCGAGCATTGTAGAAAGATGTATCCTTCAGGACACTTTGGAAATATTCCATGGATCGGTTATATTCTCCCTGATTAAAAAGTATTCTGCCCATTAACTGAGTATAACGGGATTGGAGCTGGGGAACAAAGGGAGGAGTGCCTGCCTGAATATTTATTTCAATCTTCCGGGCAATATCAGAGGCTTCCTCGTAGCAATGAAGGTCGGAAAGAATATTGCCCAGAACAAATGAGAAATTATAATTGTTGGGAAATCTTTTATTTAATTCCCTGGCAAAAGGCAGAGCCTTTGCAGGTTGTTTTTCGAAATTCAAATAAGCCGAAGAAAGTTCGGCCTGCGCCAGTTCTTTCAGCAGGTCTCCCTTTTGCGCCGCCAGTTCCAGTTCCTGAAGTCCTTTTTCCCTGTTTCCGGCAACGATGAAAGCCGAAGACAGAAAACGAATAAAGCCCGGAAGGTGGTGGAGATGGTAAAGAAGCAGGCCCGTGAGAAAACACGCGTCATAATTTTGCGGATTTCCCTCTTTCGCTTTTTCCAGATAATCCCATATATTCGATGTTTCCTGGGCTATGGTGAAATAACGTTTTTGATGAATTGCCCATTGAATTTTGGCAATTTTAGCCAGCGCCACGGCAAAATAAGCCTCACTATCATGAGAGTTATTCTTAATCCTTTTTTCTCCTCTGGTGATGGCTTCTTTAGCATAATGCAGCAGCGCTTCCTGGTGAGTATTCCTGTTATCCAGTTCGAAGCTCATTTCGTAGGAACTCAGGTGAAGCATAGCCAGATAAGCATATCCGGCGGGATTTTCTGGATCAAGTTCCACCGCCTTCTTTATATATTCATCAGCGCCGTCTGTTTCCAGATTAAAAGCTTTATCAATTCCCTGCCTGAGATAAGAATGAAATTGGTTTGTTTGAGGTTGGACCGCTTTTGAATCATTTACGGTAAAAAAAATTACAAAAAGTGAACAGAGAGCAAGGATAAATATTTTTATCTTCATAAGTTCAGGATTCTGCGATTCGAAAAATAGAAAAATAATATTGGACTAATATAATTAAAAAATAATCGGAGTCAAGAAAGATTATTGAATGCGGGTTGACGAATTCTATTTATTTTGATAAGTAATAGCAAAAGGGGTGGCCCGGCCCGCGTGACCTCATAGGTGGTAAGCCGGATCTGAGATTATACCCATTGAACCTGATCTGGATAATGCCAGCGGAGGGAGAAAAAGCTTGTTGATTTAACAACCCTTTCCGGCTGGCTATGACGGGAAGGGTTTTTTGTATCCTTGCCGAAGCTGATCCTTTGAATGCAGAAGGGTATGGAGATGAAATAAATAACAATTGTTTACAATTTAGAACAATTTAAATAAAATAAAAATGAGTATGCCATTTCTATCGGTGTAAGGAGTTGAAAAGTATGAAGTTAACAGCGGCGGAAATATACAGGTCAGTGGAATTGATTCGTCATCAATCACCGGTTGTGCATAACATTACCAATTATGTGGTTATGAATAATACGGCCAACGCCCTCCTGGCAATCGGGGCGTCTCCGGTGATGGCGCATGCGGAAGAAGAAGTCGAGGAAATGGTCAATATTGCTCCGGCCTTAGTGATCAATATCGGCACATTAAGCGAACGCTGGATTAACTCCATGTTTAAAGCCGCCCGACAGTCACGGAAAAAAGGCATCCCTGTTATTTTAGATCCTGTAGGCGCCGGAGCAACCGCATACAGGACCAGCACAGCAAGAGATCTGATTAACAGTGAACCGCCGGCGGTTATAAGGGGAAACGCTTCGGAGATCATGGCGCTTTACGATGATAAATCCAGAACAAAGGGAGTCGATAGCGCAGCTTCTTCGGAGGTGGCAATCGATGTAGCGCGGAAACTGAGTGAAATTCATAAGTGTGTCATTTGCATCAGCGGTGCGACGGACTATATTGTCGATAAAGAAAAAATTATAAAAATTAAAAATGGTCATCCTATGATGTCCAGAGTCACGGGACTCGGCTGCACGGCATCGGCCTTATGCGGAGCCTTTGCCGCGGTAGAAAAACAGCCTTTTGTCGCGGCGGCTGAAACCATGGCGGTAATGGGGATTGCCGGAGAAATGGCCGCCGAAATTTCTGCGGGTCCCGGAAGTCTTCAGACTTATTTTTTGGATTACCTCTATCGCCTGTCTGAAGATGATATTATCCGGCGTTTAAAAGTTGAGGATTAATCATGCGCGGGTTATATTTGGTTACTGATCGAAGTTTGTGTGGAGGAAGGTCTCTGGAAGAAGTTGTTATTCAGGCGGTTAAAGGCGGCGCCTCTTTTGTGCAATTGCGGGAAAAAGAAATCTCCACGCGTTTTTTTGTGGAGGAAGCGGGGAGGATTAAAAAATATTTAGAGCCATATAAAGTTCCGTTGATAATAAATGACCGTGTTGATGTGGCTGTGGCCTGTGGCGCCGAAGGCGTACATATAGGTCAGGAAGACTTGTCTTATGAAATTGTTCGAAAACTTATGGGGGAAAAGGCGATCATAGGCCTGTCAGTGGAAACATGGGACGATGTTGTGGCAAGTCAAAAACTCAATGTCAATTATATCGGCATCAGCCCGGTTTTTGCCACGCCAACCAAAACCGATACAAAAGGCGCTTGGGGTTTGGAAGGTCTTGCCAGAATTAAAGCTTTCAGCCGGCATCCACTGGTAGCGATAGGCGGGATTAACGAATCCAATGCAAGAGAAGTTGTAATGGCCGGCGCTGACTGCATTGCCGTTGTATCGGCGATATGCGCATCTTCTCATCCTGAAGCGGCCGCCCGCAGACTCAATGAAATAATCAATTCATCTTTGAAAGAAAAGTAGCTAATCCGGATATCTTACCCATGGGTAACTCCGGCGCAGGGAAGTGTGCGCGTCAACTTCAGGTATTCTCCTCCTGTTTTCTTTTAATAGAGGCCAATGCTCTTTTGGCGGCGTATTTGACTTCTACTGGACAAGACCGGATGCCTAAGAAAGATTTTGATTCGGCAATTTCTGAAAGAGTCGGTATCGCCTCAGGCGATCCGATAGCTCCTAGGGTATTACAAATTTTTTCCTGTAAAGATACATATTCATCTTTGACCGGCAACGATTTGTTTTCGAGTATATCAAGAAGATTAGTCACCGCTTTGGTACATTTAATTTTGCCGAGCATTTCAATGATGTTAATTCTTAATTGATTATTTGCCCGAGGCAGAACAGACAGGAGCAATGGTCCTCTCTGGTTCCCTCCCGTCTGGCCAATGCTTTTCAATGCTTCCATACTGACCCGGTTATTTTTATGGAGTAAAAGAGGTTGAAGTATATTCGCGCTTGTTTCATTGCCAATATGGCCAAGTATGTAGGCCAGATTACGCAGGTAATACCATGGAGCGTTGGTATTAATCCGATCCTTGATGGCCGGTATTGCCCTGTGCCCCATGTTGAGAATAAGATGGATAATACGTACACGTTCATCACTGTCGCTGCCATCCCGTACAATATCAAGTAATTTGTCGAGTATAACATCGCCAAATCCGGCGAGTATTTGATCGGCTTCAATTTTTTTATTTTCCTTGTTACTATTGAATTCCTTAAGAAGGATATTGATGTTATTTTCTGATGCCAGATTCTGGAGAACTTCCAAAGACACTTCCCGGATCTGATCATTTTTCTCCAGCGCGCCGTTGTTAATGCTACTGAAAACATCCATGATAGGAATTGTTTCGGCAAAGCGCTTCTGGCTGATGAAGTCTTGAAGAAGTTTTTGTAAACTGTAACATATTTTTTTGTAGGCAGGTGTTACGGATGTTTCCAGTCTTATCCACTCGACCAGTCGTCCCGATAACCTTTTGATCATATCTATTTGCTGGACATAAGGAAGAGATTTAATGATTCCAGCCAGTTCGTTGGATGTTTGAAGGCGTATATCGGCATTTTTATTAAAAAGGTCTTTGATCAGGCGGCTAACGGCCTTCTCCATGCCGGCAATACTTTCATAATTCCTATCTTCCGCAATAGCAAGGTGAGATATACTTTTCTGCTCATCATTTGTGACCACATATGCTTTATTATCCAGATAAATATGCGCTATTTTATTTTGCGCCATGAGCCAGGGCAGGCCGCCCTCATCGTGTACAACCTCCGGGTTTTTCGCGAGAATGCTTATAAAAATATTCAGTTCTTCCTTTTCCAAACCTGTATCAAAAGAGATGCTCTTGATGCCGTAATTGAGAAGGATATCCATTAGGGATGAAAAATGAATCGCTTCCTGTTCTTTCTGATTTAAAATCTTTCCCCGGATCAGTGCTCTTTTCCCTGATTCCGCAAAGACCAGAGGAGCATCCTGTCGTAATATATCCAGAAGGAGCAGATAAAGTCTTTCCAGGGAATTCACAATTGTGGGACTGGCCGGAGGATATAGTCGCACATTCTTTATGGCCGTGTTCATATGGACAAGCGCATTCATAGCTTTTAGCTGAATATCTGTATCCATAATTATTTCTCCCAATAAAAAGTGCCGTTTACTTTTTTTTAATCATTCTCAAAATTTTCTATGCAACTGATAATTTGCGATTCTTTCTCTTTGGGCAGCACTATAAAGGAATTCATAACATTTTTGGGTATCGAGCGCAACCGGCCGGTTTTAGCGTCAACGAAAACCCAGTCGGTTTCACCTTCGACAAGGACAGCCTTATCTTCTACGCGAATGATTTTGTATTTACGGAGAGATTGCACCCGGCGAAAGTCAGAAACCCACGTCAAAACGATAATATGTTCTCCGGCGAACGCGGGGCGAAAGTATTCGACGTGATGTGTCCGGACAACCCAGGTTGCGCCGACATCCATCGTGGCTTTAGTACATCCCTGACTATCGGAATGCAGAACAGCGGCTAATTGCATCCAGCGTAAATACTCAAGATTGTTTACATGGCCGTTCACATCCAGGGCATCTTCAGGAACCGTTAGTTTATATTGATAGATTTGCGACATATTGCTCGTACTCCTTATTTTATATGAATTCGGTAACACAAACCCCTTCGCATGCTGCGGGGTAAGCGAGTGAATACTGAATTAAGAATCGAAGATTCTTCATGGCTTGTCATGGAGAGCTTCAATATTTCATTGACACGATTTACATTTTCATGCCTATAATAAACATCGGTATTTTGCAATACCATATCGTTATGGGCACTGCGGTGCCTGCGGAATGATGTTTCTTTCTCATTTTGTGTTTGAAGCCTACGCCGTCACGTCTT
>JBEKJX010000003.1:0-27272 GCA_050011015.1 Smithella sp. | reverse complement strand
AAGTCCGGGATTTCGTGTTGACTTCAAATGGCTTCTTCTTGACTTCAGACGTATTCAACCGACTTCAAGTGACTTCAAGACAGGAAAAGAAGAATGTTGTCTTAACTCTTTTACGATTAAAGTGATAATCGGGACGGGTCAAAATTGGAATCTGATCAGCCTTGTAAATGGGTCGGAATTGCATGCCGATTCACATACACCGATCTGGAGCATGGATTCATTGATTTTAAGCGAATTGCCTGATCAATTCATTGCGGGTTCATATTGACATTTATAATCACTAAAAATATACTCTTTATTATTTCTCACCGATGATATGGCCACATGCGGATTACAAAAGTATTTTGTCTAGCAGGAGGAGGAAAAGATGAGCATCTATCCGAAAAGCACAAATACAAAGTCCCACGCTATGAATGCCAATGCTATTCATCGTGGATGGCGGCAACTTCTTGATGGTTATCCCTGGTTTTCAGGCGAGGGACAATTTCCATTGCCCGCTTATTCGGAATTCATGCCTCCGCCGAGACTGGGCTGCACTCCATACGGCGCCGTCGATCCAAGGCTATTTTCGGAAGATGACCTTTATGGCTGGCATGTCTCCGAAATCGAGGAGGAGTATGAGATTAAACCGGGACTGGAAAACATTGCCAGGCAGATAATAGAGTCTCTGGTCAAGTTAGGCGAGAGTCAGCCGGTCTATCACATAGCCGGACACGAAGGCATGAATCTCTTGAACAATCCTTATTGGCCTCCCGAACTGGCCGCGCGTGCCGGGCATTTGGCACACGAGCGCTATGTCGTTCTATTGCCTTTAACTCTCTCCCGGACGCAGGACGACATGGGCCGTGTGCGTTGGACATACTTTGGCGGCAGCGAGCAGGGGCCGGAACGCGGTTTCTGGAAAAGTTTTTATTCGGCTCCCGATCAGGAGTTGTCCGGGCAAAAATCGCTGGCATTTATTCTGCGGCTTTTATCCGCTGTTTATGGCGAAAGCGCCGAAGACGGGGCGCAATTGCACCGGCTCGGGTTTAGAATTCTGCCGTCAGAGAAAAATTCAAGGTTTCCTTACTGGGATCAAGACCCCCTGCCGGCGTGGGCCCGGCCTTATCTCATGGACGAGCATGCTTCGGTTGAAGATATTCGATACTTGTTGACTTTCAGGCCGTTTAGCCGTCTGCCTGACGAGATACGGCAGCGATACCTGGCGGGCAAACTCAATCTCCTGCCATTTCCGGGCAGTCTGGTCTCATGGGGAATGCCGACGTATCTGCGTCTTCAACAAGAGCTGCCGATGGCCATGCAAATTGCTCTGCTGAGGTGGGTAGTCCGGCATGCCGCGCCGACGGGTATTCGCGTTCCTCAATCGGGCTGGCTGCACGAGCCGCATCCGAACGTCAAAGCATCGCAAATCCAGCAAGAGTTGGTCTTGAATCACTATGCGCGTACGAACCGTTGGAATCGCGTTCATCGCTATGATGACGCACTTGCGTTAAATCCCCGTTTAGACAAAGTTGCCAAGGTGCTTTTTAGTACGGAGCTCGATTCCATCGGCCTCTACGACAAACCTCTGGCAAGGAATTGTCATATATGGAACAGGGAGTTCGGGTTGGTTCTAAATGGCCCTGATGCCGGGCCCGCAGAGCTTCGGAAAGCGGAAGCAAGCTTGATTGAGGGCGGACTCTTTGGATACAGGTTCCTCTTTCCGGCAATGAGGGTCGGTGTGCACGAGGTATACTGGCATCGGCCTCTTGCAGCGTATTGGTCGCCGCGCACGAAGCAGCCCGAGTTGCTGCCGGACGCGCCGCTCGGATACCTGACGGCTTATCGAACTGATTCGCCTGATCTGGCTAAGCCCGTTGAGTTATGGCCGCGCTTGCTCAGGCGCGAGGTTTATCTTTCGGCCTTGCGGAACTTTGAACCCCATCACGATCACTATGCCCATCAGACACCGCTTAACCTTCTTTCGCTTCTTGATGCCTGGCAACTCCTGACCGGGAAGCCCTTACGGCGCAGTTTTGCCCGCAGTATGCTCAGAATCGAAAAACATGAAAAACTTGACGAATGGCTGGTCTCATTATCTGAACGGACCCGCGATCCCATGGAAGGCAGCCGCATTCAGAAGGAATTGGAAAAAACTCTGGAATTGCCGGATGCAGCGCAGGAACTGCCCCAGCCCCTGACCTATGGCGAGACCGCTACACGCGAGTTCGAGGAAGCGTTCTGGGGCGACATCCGGTTTCTATCGCATGGGCAATTCATTAACAAGGACAATGCCGACTGCATTCAGGATCAGACCACCCAGAGCAAGCTGAAACATCATCATCGTGATCTGGAACACTTGGGCGATTATCTCATCGGCCGCCATCGCCAGTCCATTGCCGCGGCCGGTATGGATGGTAAGGCTGTGTGCGGCGAGCTGCCGTTTCAATGGAAAACAGATTTTGACTTTCCACTTTTCGGCGGATGGAAAAACAATCAGGAGGGGCACACCTGTGAACGCGATATTCTTGTTGTTATTCCGGGCAAGGATCGCACTCAGGCGGTAGTCATGGCTGATCACTATGATACGGCATATATGGAAGATCTCTATGAACCATCGCGCGGCGGTTCCGGTGTTCGATTAGCCGCCGCCGGGGCAGACGACAATCATTCGGCAACGACCACTCTTTTGCTGGCCGCGCCGGTCTTGCTGAAACTCGCAAAGGAAGGACGGCTCGAACGCGATGTCTGGCTGCTGCACCTCACGGGCGAAGAGTTCCCTTCGGATTGCATGGGCGCGCGCCACTTTTGTCAGGCGCTGGTTGAAAAAACCCTCAAACTGCGGCTGGACGGGAATCAGTGGATGGACTTGTCTCCGGTCGGGATTGTCGGCGTGTTTGTGCTGGACATGATTGCGCATAACCGGGAGAACGATCATAATGTCTTTCAGATTTCACCCGGCAAGAGCCGCGAGTCTCTTGACGTTGCCTACCAGGCCCACATGGCGAACATGATTTGGAATGCCAAAACGAGCGAATGGAATGAATCACCAAAACGCCGCGGCAGGGGACCCGGTCAGCGCAGCCGTGATGGAAACAAGATACCGGACATTGCAGTTCACCCGCGTCTGGACGGCGAGGTCCGGACTGTAAATGATCCGGCCAGTTCGCTTTTTAACACCGACGGCCAGATTTTCTCTGATATCGGCGCTCCGGTTGTCCTGTTCATGGAAAACTATGACATCAACCGGACAGGATACCACGATACTCACGACACGATGGAAAACATCGACCTGGATTATGGTTCAGCGGTGGCCGCCATTGCTATTGAAGCTGTCGCCCGAACGGCCACGCAGATTATTAATAAAAATGGCCGGTCAGAGTAGGGCGTTTGGATTATTATACAAGATACCTTTCCTGTAAGGCTTGCAGGCAATCCCGAATCTGCCCGCTTTCCTTTGAACAAACGCTGCATTACAAAGGTTTTTTACGCTTTATCACACTGCCAAATATCCTTTGACTTATGATATTTTATTGTCTTATACTCCCAGCCTCATAAAGAAAAATTTATCCTTATTGCCAGGGTATTAGACGTGAGGTTCACATGGTGGCAAAACAGGAACACCCGCCGATTGACGATCTGTTGGAGATCGAACGGCGCAGCGCCGAAATTTTGATCAGCCGCCTCAGGCTTGTCATCCTGCTCGGATTTGTGCCTGTAATGTACGTCATAAGATTTTTTACAGGCTATATAAGCTTTGTCTTTATGCCTCTGGTTGTTGGTAAATGGCTGATCATGTGCGCTTTGGCCTACCTGATCTACTATTTTCTGCAACGTGGCTATTACCGCCATTTGATCGGATATGGCATTATAACACTTGACTTTGCCTTTATCACCATCAGTGTGATTACTCTCTCCTTCTATAAGAGCATGCCCACCGGCGCAATGAACGACCCGGTCTTTATTTTATACTACCTGGTAGGGGTTTCAAGTGTGCTGCGCTATAGTTACGGTTACGTTATCTTCAGTGTCATCACGGGTATTGCTATCATAGCCTCACTGGCTGTCTTCGATATCCATTATTTCCATATCCCTCTTGATTCCTCTGTGGTGATTGACCGTATAGCTGCTTTCGTCTTCTTTACTTTGATGAGTATCTCCTTTATCAAAATTATCAAAGAATCCATTGTGCGCGGCTACAGCATCATGGAACGCCATCTGCGGGTCATCGACGCCATTCTGGACATCGGCCGCAAGATCGCTTCACACAGCGAATTAAACCGTTCGCTTAAGAACATCACAATTAAAACCAGGGAACTGCTTCAGTTTGATTTAAGCTGGATACTGCTCTTTGATAGATCCTTACAGAAAATAAGCTGTATATCGGACGAGGACCTTCCTGAATCATTCAAAAATCAGGAATTGATAGATGCTGCCGCCTCAAAAACCTTGCGTATCTTTACGACAAAATCCGGACTGACTCTGCAGGGTCAATCAGTCGTCGAATTGACAGGAACTCCCATCAGAACCGATGAGGGTATCGCCGGAGCCCTCTTCGCGGCGCGTATTCATGAACGTCCCGGATTAAAATATAACCATGCCCTGCTTGAAATGTTTGCTGAACACGCTGCGATCTGCATCGGGAATTCGCGTCTGTTGCAGCAACTGAAGAAGGAAACCGTGTATCTGTATAAAAAACTCGATGATCTCTCATGTTTTGAGGATATCATTGGCACGAGTTCGCGTATGCAGGAAATATTCTCTCTTATCAGCAAAGTGGCCGGTACAGACATCCCTGTCCTTATTTTGGGTGAAAGCGGAACCGGGAAGGAACTCGTGGCGCAGGCTTTACATAACCTCAGCCGCCGTAAAGATGCCCCCTTTATCAAGATCAATTGTGCCGCAATTCCTTCCGAACTCCTGGAAAGCGAGCTTTTTGGATATGAAAAAGGAGCCTTCACCGGAGCCGTCCGGGCGAAGAAAGGGCGCTTCGAACTGGCGGATGGCGGCACCATCTTTCTCGATGAGATCGGCGATATGGATATAGGTCTCCAGGGTAAACTGCTGCGTGTTCTGCAATCTCAGGAGTTTGAACGCGTCGGCGGCGAGGCGACGCGTAAGATAGATGTTCGATTGATAACGGCCACCAATCAGAATCTTGAAGAAATGCTGATAAAAGGTTCCTTTCGTGAAGATCTCTTCTATCGCATAAACACCCTGCCGATCTGTTTACCCTCTCTGCGGGAACGCCGTGAAGATATTCCTCTTCTGGTACGGCATTTCTTGAAAAAACACGGCAACGGCAAAATCATCGAATTCACAGGTTCCGCTATTGAATATCTGAGCCGGAAGGAATGGAAAGGGAATGTTCGGGAGCTTGAAAACCTGCTCAAGCGCATCATCATCATAACGGATAAGGATATCATTTCCGAAGATGATGTGCGTGCTATCGATAAACAGGATAGAATCTTCGGCGCTCAGAACAATGCCAGTACGATTAATGAACATATCAGCATGATCGTCAGGAACTCTTGCACGGTCTCCACAGAACTGGAACGTATTGAGCGTGAATTCATCAGCGAAGCCTTGCGTCTTGCAGGCGGCAATCAGCGTAAAGCAGCTTCTCACCTGGGCATGCCCAAGTCTACTCTTTTTAACAAAATGAATAAGTACGATATCAAGATCTAGTTTCCCTGAATTCGTAAGCGGGCGAAAACACCTTCGCGGGCTTTGGGGTTTTGCTCGCGAATATCTAATTATAATTTCCCCTGTGAATCGGAGATTCTCCGTGGCTTGCCTTGGGAGAGCTTCAATTCTTTCCCGGTTAACCTCTTTTGATCCATATTACTCAGAGCTTATAGTTGAATATAGCGGCGGAATCGTCCCATATTTGGGACAATTCAACTGGCATCCGGGACATTTTTCACGATTTTATTACTTGATCATGTGTTGTTTTAGAGCGATCACAAAAAAATTAAAATCTCCAATGTCACACTTTCAGTAGTTGGCAGGCCTTGCCGGGTTACCATTTGGTAAAAAATATGTTCTCATCATGTAAATGGGCATACATCGTGCAATTAGTCTATTCGTTTATCATATAAAATTTGTTCTTTTTACGATGATTAAAATTTCAGCTGTTAAATTGATTTATTAATTTACATTTGAAGGGGGTTACAATGAAGCACTTTGTTATTGTCTTATTGCTTTTATTATTGCCATATTCAACCATTGCCTACGCTTATGCAGAAGGCGATTGGGAGCTAACCAATAATAAAAACGGGATCATGACCTATAAAAGAATCCAGCCGGGCAGCAAGCTGCTTCAATTAAGAGCCATCACGGTAATCGATGCCCGCATGGAAAACTTTGGCCAGGTCCTGCGCGATTTGTCCGCATATCCTCTCTGGATGGATATGTGCAAACAAGCAGAACTGGTCGATAAAATAGATGAAAACAATATGACGCTGCACCTGTTGATGGATTTTCCGGTGGTCAGCAACAGGGATCTCATCGTTAAGGCCGATACGCTATATGATCTAAAAAAGGCCCGCGGTATTATCACCATCAATATGGTAAAGAACTCGCCCGTGCCGGTTTATAAAGGCGCTTTGCGTATGCCGGAATTCAACGGTTCCTATGTGCTTGAATATATCACCCGCGAAAAAACCGGCGTTATATACACCTACAATGCCGATCCGGGAGGATACCTGCCTTCCTTTGCCGTAAATCTTGTCGGTAAATATATGCTCTACAATACTCTTAAAAATTTGAAAGATATGGTCAAAAAAGACAAGTATGTCCAGGGCGGTCAGCGCTCCAAAGACCGGGTGCTTTTTGAGGATATTCTGAGTGACAATGCACGGGTCAAGGGCATCTTAAAGGCACGTATTATGGAGCATTGCCGCGATGCGGAAATGATTGATAGTGTGGTCTCTGATCAGAATATTGTGGATCTGCTCATTAAGGGCGATGGTCAACTGATCCAGCAGCTCTTTTTCTCATGGGGATCCCGCGAGAGTATGGAAAAAACCGTGCGGGCGATTCTTCAGATTCACGCTCAAAAATATACGAGCGACAAAAAGATCATAGAAAAAATCGCCAACGATCAAAGGCTTATTAATTCCATAATCGATGGCAGTAAACCCGGACAGCCATCTGCCATGGATATTATCAGGACGCTTTCTCGTTCATAAAATAAAATTTACTAGGAGGACAAAATGGTTCAGGTCGATGTAATATGGGGATATGCGTTTGGTTCAGGATTTGCGGCATGCGCGGCACGCCAGCTTGAGAAACAGGAAACACCTTTTAATAACAAGTGGTATACATTCACACTGCTTTTTCTTTCCATTTTATTCGCACCATCAGGATTATATCTTCTCTGGCAGTTCCCACAATGGGAAACAATGCAAGTGGCAAAAGTCTTTACGGATTTACCGGCCTGGCTTGTTTGTGTTTTTGCTATAACTAATATAACACAGGGGATACTCGGATATTGGATAACTTTTAAATTGATAAAGAAAAAAAATTACTATGCCGCACACGCCAACTGGATGTGGGCATGGATACTCTTCTGGTTTGTTCTGGTGTGCGGATGGGACTGTACCGGTTACCAGCGTTTCCTCTATGATGCTTCGGTTAATAACGGTGTGCTCTGGGAACCGGGTAAATTAATGGGCATATCATTCTTCTGGAAGAGCAATGTCTGGTGGACTTTGGTTGCTATGGCCGTATGTTTTGCGCCCATGTTGATTTATTCCGTTGTGAATTTTATAATCAAGGGCGCTAAAGAAGATAAGACTCTTTCGCCCGATCGGGTACCCAACCCGATTATTTTATTGATAGTCTCTTTTGGCGCTCAATGGTTTATATGTCTCGGACTGGCAATTTTGGCGGCCCTCATGGTCATGAGTCTGCGTGATGTCACCGGCAGTATCCTTTTGGGATATCTGATCGGCGTACCGATTTTTATTGTGTTGGCACAACTCCTGCTCTTCAGGCGCGGCATGCCCATGCAGATGATCGCGCGGCAGTTATATATTAAAGAACCCGGTGAAGCCTGAGCGATGGCGCCGCATAAAAACTGCGGAAACATGCGGCCATTTAATAATAAGTAAAAACAGATATGAAGCAGGTGCGCGGGTTCAGCAGTTTAAACTCGTCGCGCCTGCTTTTCACATTAACGATACCTTCCCTGCAACAATATAAAAGGAGGAAATATATGCTGACTTTTTCCGGTAAAACAGCGTTGGTTAGCGGTGCTTCAGCGGGAATGGGCGCCGAGTTTGCAAGAGCCCTATCAAAGGCGGGATGCAATCTGGTTCTTGTCGCCAGAAGAGAGGACCGCTTGCAGGCCTTGAAAAAGGAGCTTGAGGAATTATATCATGTCAAAGTGGATGTTATTCCTGCGGACTTATCCGATATTCAGGGTTGTGAAGACCTGATACGCAACATCGATAAAAAAGGGCTTTCGATCGATATCCTGATCAACAATGCCGGATTTGGTTACGAAGGCGATTTTATTTCCCATGAGAAGTTCAAAGAGATGATCGGTCTAAACATAACTTCCCTGACATTGCTTGCCAAACATTTCGGGAGCAGAATGGCCCGGAAAAAATCAGGATATATTCTCCTGACGTCTTCCGTGGGCGCGTTCACGCCCTGCCCGCGCATAGCTGTGTATGACGGCACAAAGGCTTATGTGCTGCTGCTGGGAGAAGCCCTGCACCATGAACTCAGGAAACACAAAGTTGTGGTTACGACACTCTGTCCCGGCGCCACGCGCACCGAATTTTTTACGGTTACCGGCCAAAGCCTCAATCCGTTGGTGAAAATGACATTGATGAGTCCGGAAACAGTGGCAATTAAAGCACTGAAAGGTCTTGCCGGGGGCAAAAGCCTCGTGATTCCCGGTCTGATCAATAAACTAACGGTATGGAGTCTGAGATTTCTTCCCAGGGCGCTCCTGGCCCCTGTAGCAGGGATAGTGATGAGTTAGATTTACGTTATCCTGTAACGCATGGCCGTATAGTTTCGTTCGCCATATCCAGCAGATAGCTAATTGGTTTGTCTTGCGGCTGGGTCCTGATCCAAAGATATAAGGCAAGGTATCCGCCTTAACAGAAAAAAACTAATATAACAAAGCTTAAACCAGCTTGCTTTTGTAACATGTCCATATCCAGGGAGTTCAAATTGATGCAGAATCGCCTGATTTAAATCACCGTCTTAAAATCCCCCGGTTATTGAGGCTGTGCGGGTTCAATTCCCGCCCCGGCACTATTTAACAATCATCTGATTTAATTTTTTTATTTTTATAGTTGCATTGTTTTTTTAAAGTTGTAATATTCACGAAAATTAACAAAAATATTAAATGTATACTGTAAACAGAATAATTGGAGACAACGGTTCTAGTTTAGACCCTTGTATAGTGATTGATAAATACAGGGATAATTTTCTTTTGCCGAAATTGATTTTCATGAAGTGTCTTTAAATATTATTTTACCGGGAGGTGGATAGATGAAAAGAATAAGAATCTTGTTTGTAATTTTGCTCGCATTGTTAATAGTTTCCTGCGCACCGGCATATACGATCAACCATTCCGTGCCTGTTAATCCCATCAGTTTTCCTGATGACGCGGCGGCTCATTATTGGGCGCAGACTGAGTGGTGGTATTATACCGGCCATTTGAAAGCGGAAGATGGAAAAGAGTATGGATATGAATTAACTTTTTTCAAGAGACTTACAAATGAAGATAAAGTGCCCGGCTTTTTCATCCCTGTGCCGGCTTATTGGTTTAAAGATGTCGGAATGATAGGACACTTTGCTCTTACCGATCTGTCCAATAAAAAATTCAAGGCAAAAGAAATAAGTAATATTTTCAATAAATCAAAAGCGGATGCTAAAAAATATGATGTTGTGATTGATAAATGGACGGCGCGTGATGAAAATGGAAAACATATTCTTCGCGCCGAAATGAAAGGATGCAGTATCGATCTGGAACTGGAATCGTTTAAACCGGCCGCCCTTCATGAACAAAACGGCATTGTAAATAAGGGGGGAACGCATTCCAATTACTACTATTCATATACAAACATGAAAACATCAGGGACATTAACGCTTGAAGGCAAGCCGGTTAAAGTTGATGGAAAATCCTGGATGGATCATGAATATGGAACGATGAAAATGGCTTATCCCCAGGTCGGCTGGGATTGGTTCAGTGTTCAACTGGATAATAATCACGAACTGATGTTGTTCTCGATCAGAGATGATAAAGATAAAAATAATAATCACGTCGGAGGCACTTTTGTCCTGCCGGACGGCAAAACAATTCCGATTAAAAAAGAAGATATCGATGTTAAGGTTTTAGATTACTGGCATAGTGATAAAACGGACTCCGATTATCCTGCCTTATGGGAATTAACCGTTAAATCGCTGGATTTAAAACTCAAGGTTAATCCGCTTATGCCGGACCAGGAACTGGATTTGAAGCCTGTTGCCTACTGGGAGGGAAGTGTTCGAGTTGACGGCACCTTTAATAATGCTCCTGTGCAGGGTGAAGGCTATGTTGAATTGGTGGGATATAGTAAAAAATACCCATTAGTGTATTTTTAAAAGCGCTTTTTCCGACTAACTTTGTTGGCAGCTGGTATTCGTAGTGCGTAGCTTTAGCTGCGCTGGGTTAACGGGTCTAAAGACCCGGACTACGAAAGCATATATGCCTGCGGCGCCTCTTCCTTGCCGAATCTGAGCCTTTAAAGGCGAAATGGTATAATTTCAGCATTTTTGTCTTTTGCTAAGGTCATATTAATGACAAGGCAATAAACTTTACAAGTTTATTGCCTTGTGTTATTAGGAAAATAAGTGGACTCTCCGGCAGGAGCCGGAGGCTTCATGTAATAACGCGACATCCCACTGTTTACGGTGCACTCTGTTCTCGATTATAGCCGGGGGATTCCAGGTCGCGGGATTCAAAAACAATCAAGGAGAAGGAACATGTCCGGCCATTCAAAATGGAGCACAATTAAAAGAAAAAAGGGCGCGATTGACGCCAAACGCGGTAAGATATTTACCAAGATTATTAAGGAAATTACCCTGGCGGCAAGACTGGGCGGCGGCGATATTGAAGGAAATTCCCGGCTCAGGCAGGCGGTTGCGCTCGCTAAAGAAGAAAATATGCCCAAGGATAACATTGACAGGGCGATTAAAAAAGGCACCGGCGGCGAACAGGGTGCAGCGGCTTTTGAAGAAATAACCTATGAGGGTTACGGTCCCGGCGGGGCAGCCGTTCTGGTGGAAATCATGACCGACAACAAAAACAGAACGGTGGCGGAAATCAGGCATATCTTCTCCAAGCACGGAGGCAATCTCGGTGAAAACGGCTGCGTTGCGTGGATGTTCGCGAAAAAGGGAAGCATAGTAATTGATAAAAAGATTATTGACGAAGATACCCTGATGGAACTGGCTTTAGAGGCTGGAGCGGAAGACGTAAAAAGCGAAGATGAAGAATATGAAGTGATTACCGATCCCGCTTCATTTGAATCGATAAAGAAAGTACTTGACGCCAAGGGTATAAAGCATCTGGAAGCAAGAATCAGTATGATTCCGTCCAATACCGTCAAACTGGGAGCCAACAAAGCGGAACAAATGCTGAAGATGATGGAAAAGCTCGAAGATAATGACGATGTGCAAAATGTTTACGCTAATTTCGATATCGATGAAGATGTCATGGAGAAGTTAAGTTAACGAATATCAGGCCGTTTTCAAGGCATATCCTGTTGAATGTCAACTGGCAGAGATTTTTAATGATTTGTGGAAATAAATAAATTGCGAATTTTAGGAATTGATCCAGGCAGTCATATCACCGGTTACGGCATCATTGAAAAGAAGGGGAATTATTTGCGGCATGTTATCCACGGCGAAATCAAGTCGAAAAAAGATTCGCTGTTATCCGCAATGTTAATCTCCATTTATCAGCAGTTATCCGACGTAATAACGCTAAACGCGCCCGACGCCATCGCGCTGGAAAATATTTTTTACGGGAAAAATGTTCGCAGCCTGATTAAACAGGCGCAAGTCAGGGGCGTGGCGATTTATGCCGGCGCCGACAAAGGGCTGAATGTTTTTGAATATTCGCCATTGGAAATTAAGAAAGCCGTGGTGGGTTACGGAAGAGCGGAGAAAAGACAGGTGCAGGTCATGGTTAAAGCTATTTTAAAACTGCCCGAACTGCCTCCGGCCGACGCCGCGGACGCACTGGCGACCGCGATATGCCATGCTAATTTTTTAAAAGGAAAATCAATCTGATGATTGCCTTAATCAGCGGTAAAATTGCTTACAAAGGTATTTCTCATGTTATTGTCGATGTTCAGGGCGTCGGTTACCGTGTTTTTATTCCTTTAACCACTTTTTATGAGTTGCCGGAAGCCGGAGAACCTATAACGCTGCATGTCCATACCAACGTCAAACAGGACGCCATAAATCTATTTGGCTTTTACACGATTCAGGAAAGAGACCTTTTCCAGTTAATGATTTCCGTAAGCGGCATCGGGCCGAAAATGTCCATGAATATTCTTTCCGGCATTTCCGCGCAGGAACTGTTGAATGCTATCTCCGGCGGCAATGTGGAGAAGCTGATCAGGATTCCGGGCGTGGGCAAAAAAATGGCCGAGCGCCTGATTCTGGAGCTAAAAGAAAAAGTCGTTAAGAAAATGATGATGGAAGAATCGCCACAGGACGGTGTTCAGAATCGCCTGGATGACATTATCGCCGAAGACGTTCTTTCCGCTCTGGTGAATCTGGGCTATAAAAACAATATCGCCAAAGACGCTCTGGATAGGGCTATACGCTCATCGGACGGGGAAATGGTCATGGATCAACTTTTGAAGAAAACCTTGAAAATACTTGCCGGGTAGCGCGTCTGTGAGGAATGCGAATGGATAAACCCATAAAAAATTCTTTAATCAGTCCTTTGATCACTGAAGAAGAAGGTGAGTTTGAAGTTACTTTGCGGCCGGCAAAGTTAACCGATTATATCGGCCAGGAAAAAGTCAAGAGCAATCTGGCTATCTTTATTGAAGCGGCGAAGAAACGCCGCGAGGCGCTTGATCATGTTCTTTTATACGGCCCTCCCGGCTTGGGAAAAACCACACTGGCTTACATTATTGCCAGAGAAATGGGAGTGGATATCAAAGTGACTTCCGGGCCGGTAATCGAGAGGCCGGGAGACCTGGCCGCGATTCTAACGAACATGCAGGAACATGAGGTTCTCTTTATTGATGAGATTCATCGGCTTTCCCACGTGGTGGAAGAAATTTTGTATCCGGCCATGGAGGATTTTCACATTGATATTTTAATCGGGCAGGGACCATCGGCCAGATCAATGAAACTCGATATTCCCAAGTTCACACTGGTGGGGGCGACGACCCGCGCAGGCTCGCTGACTTCGCCTCTGCGTGACCGTTTCGGCATGCATTTCCGCCTGGAATTTTATACGCCGCAGGAACTCGCCATCATTATAAAAAGATCAGCCTCCATTCTGGGAGTAAAACTTGCCGCCGATGGAGCGGACGAACTCGCCGGTCGCGCCCGCGGTACGCCGCGTATCGCCAACCGCCTGCTCAAACGTGTGCGCGACTATGCCGAAGTAAAATCGGACGGGACAATTAACGGAAAAATCGCGCGGGAGGCGCTGGATGCTTTTGAAGTCGATCAAAAAGGATTTGACCAGATGGACAGAAAACTGCTCCTGACGCTGATTGAAAAATTCAACGGCGGGCCTGTCGGAGTGGAGAGTCTTGCCGCGGCAATCGGCGAAGAAAGGGTGACCATTGAAGATGTCTATGAACCGTATCTGATTCAGGAAGGCTATCTGCAAAGAACCGCGAGAGGCAGAATCGCCAGCGCCAGAGCGTACAAGCATTTTGGCTTGAAGGCGACAGGGCAGGGAGAAATATTTTAGCAGAGAGACTGTTGACCGGGGGCGCATTCCCGCAAGGGAGGCGCAATAATGAATGATAAGGTTCCTTGCCGGTAAAAGCCGAAAGGCTTTTACAAAATGCCTATCTGCGGCGTTGCGCTGCAACCCGCACCAGGTAATTTAATATGTCATATATTAAAGAAGAAAAAGAAGATAAGAAGAGAATTATCATTTTTAAGACATCGCCATTGTTTTATATTCCTGTTGCTATTCTAATCATAGTATTATTAGCCACAATAATTTCTAAATTGTTACATTTTTTAACGTAAAATGATGTAAAATTGGATTGTTGAAAAAAACGATATTTGAGGGCTGTTCAAAAAGGTTTAGAGGCAAGGCGCGTGAGGATCGAGCAGCGGAGCGTACTTTGAGCGTACGTGAGCATGCGAGAGCCGAAACGCAACGCAGCATATAGGCCTTTTTCAACAGCCCCGTAACTATGTCAATGGTGATTTTATGAAAATGCTCATGCACATATGCTGCGGCCCCTGCACGATCTATCCCCTGAAAGAATTAAGAACTCAGGGGCATCAGGTTACCGGCGTTTTTTACAATCCCAACATTCATCCCTATCAGGAATACCAGAGGCGCCGCCAGACGCTGAGCGATTACGCGGAAAAAACATTTTTAAATGTTATCTGGCAGGAAGATTATCCGCTGGAAGAATTTTTGCGGGCGGTTGCCACATTTAATAAAGAGGAAAGATGCGCCTTCTGCCTGAGGGATCGTCTGGCGTATACGGCGCAGTTGGCGATTAATGAAAAATACGATTGTTTTACAACCACCTTGCTGTACAGCAAATATCAAAACCATGACCTGATTCGGGAAATAGGAAAAAGTTTAAGTCAGCAATTGGGAATATTTTTTTATTATCAGGATTTTCGCACGGGGTGGGCGGAAGGCATGAAAATATCAAAAGAACTGGGCATGTACCGCCAGCCCTACTGTGGTTGTATATATAGCGAAAAAGAAAGATACTATAAGTGATACCCTTTTGCTGAAATCGAAATGGTATAAACAATCATAATTATAAATCATGCCGTTTAGCCGTTCTTACGAATTTTTCTGAACATATACATGATTATTTTTCCTACAGGGGCAAAGGTTGAAGGACTTAGCCGGTAGAACCACCACATCGCATTAGCATGCATGGGAAAAGTGATAATGGCCTGATTGCGGCAAACTCCATTCAGAATCATTCGAGTTGTAGACTTTACATCCAGCATGATTCTCTCGCCGATCATATTCAGCATATCCTCGTTTGATGCTTTCATCATACGTGTTTTTTTCCAGATGTCAGTCATAATCAACCCCGGACACGCGACACTGACCTTAACACCCAGCGCTTTTGCCTCCGCCCGCAATGCCGTGGATAAACCCACGATCGCGTGTTTTGTGGTAGTATATGGAATATTGGCCGGAAAAGGAATCAAACCGGCCAGAGAAGACATATTGACAATATGTCCGAATCCCTGTTTGATCATTACCCGGTAAGCAGCCATCGTACCGTAAAGAGTTCCCCGCAGATTGATATCAATGACTTCCTGGAAATGCTCAGTCTTTAAATCACGCATCTCTCCGGCAATATTGATACCCGCGTTATTGATGATGTAATCGAGTCTTCCATATTTCGATACGACCTTATCTATACCGTTTTGGACATCTGTTTCTTTGGAAACATCCATTTCAACCGCTTCAGCCCGGCCACCGGCAGCCCTTATGTTGGAGACAACTTCATTAACCCCGGTCATGGTTCTGCCGGCTACGATAACCTGTGCCCCACGGCGCCCCAGTTCTTTGCACAAGGAACGTCCAATGCCTGCGCCGCCGCCCGTGACGATGATAATTTTATCTTTGAAAGGAAGCGATTTTTCCCACGCTTTCCTGCAATAAGCGAAGATTAACAGGGTGGCAATGCCCAAAAGGGGGACTGCCGCAACTGCAAACAGGTGATGAGATATCATTAAAGAAACGGCAACGATTAACAGTGCGGCACTGGAGATGATACCTGTTAATTCCAGTTCGGGAACAATTATGACGATACCGCAAACAGCTTGCAGGATGCCGAATACAATACGAAAGCCGTTTGATACGCCCAGTTGACTGAAAAGTTGAACTTCTCCCGGCGCTCCGAAAATTTTAGCTCCTCCAATAATAATGCCTATAACGGGCAGCGCTGTTCTTAGAACTATGTAAAATTTATTTTTCAATAAAAGATATCCTTTTCCTGTTGATTATTTTTAAATAGAATTATTTTTTCTTGATTATCTAAATTTCAGATAAAAGACAATTGAATTTATGGAAAAATGAGGACAAGCGGAAATATCATTTTGAACAGTTTTGGATAACGCCCCTTTGGAAAACGCAAATCATTCAATAACAGGAAAATAAATCGTGACACAATTTCGCATGCAAGAGCCAAAACAGCACAATAAAAGAAGTCTCCACATTAGGGAACTGACGCCTATCAGGCGGCAGATTCCAATCGAAATGGTATAAGTAATCATTTATTGTGTCATTTTGGACACAGCAAATGAAGAAATACCTGTTCATCCAGAGCCTTCTTAATATATAACATAATCATTACAATAACTTATATTTTAAGAAAATACTATGGAATATGGTATAATACTTGCTCTTTATATTAGAAAAAATTAATGCGGCGAGATATTATGCATTTACAGCGTACGATCAAAAAAGAAATAAATTGTTCCAGCATAGGGTTGCATACCGGCCGTAAGATTAATATGAAGATAAAACCGGCGCATGCGGATACCGGTATCGTTTTTATCCGTACGGATTTGCCTGATGCCGCTCCGATTCATGCCCGTTATGACAATGTTTGTGATACGACATTGGCTACGACATTGGGCTCTAATGGAGTTACTGTTTCCACGGTTGAGCATCTTTTGTCGGCATTCAGCGGCATGGGGGTTGATAACGCGATTATCGAACTGGACTCTTTTGAAGTTCCCGTTATGGATGGCAGTGCGCTTCCTTTTGTGAATATGCTCAAAGAAGTGGGAACTCATGTGCAGAATAAAAACAAAAAACTGCTGATAATCAGAAAACCTGTTTCCGTAACCAGTGGCGATGCCAGCGCCATGCTATTGCCGGCGGATGAATTTAAAATAACTTATGAAATAGATTTCAAACATCCTGTTATCGGCACGCAGTCGTACAGCATGACTTTTTCTGATGAAAAATATGAAAAAGATATTTGTGCCGCTCAGACTTTCGGCTTTTTGAAAGATCTGGAATATTTGCAAGCGAAAGGTCTGGCTCTGGGCGGGTCCCTGAAAAATGCCATCGTTCTCGATGATAATAAAATCATCAATAAAGAAGGACAGCGTATTGAAAATGTCTTTGTCAAACATAAGATTCTTGACGCGATCGGAGATTTGTTTTTGCTGGGGATGCCGATTATCGGTCATTTTATCGCCCGCAAATCAGGCCACCGTTTAAATAATCTATTGCTTAAAGAGTTAATGAGCAAAAAAGATTGTTGGGAAATTGTTACTTGTACTAATAAAGAAGAAGCCTATAAGCTTCATTCTTTCAGGATTCCTTCCTTTAGAACTCTTGACGCAGTTCCTGTTTAATCCAAAATAATCTTGATTTTTATCGCCGGGTTGCCTAGTATATGACTTTAAAAATCTATACTTGGATGATTTGGTCTTTTTTGAGATTGTGACTTTTTCTTAAAATATTAATAATACAGCAATATTAGCGAAAATCCTATAATGGAACCTGGTGGCAGGGAAAGCAAATTCTATTTACCTAAAATCAGGAAACAGCGTTTTATGAAAAAAATAAAAAATAATTTTTACGGTATAGTTTTAATCTTTTTGTTTGTTGTTCTTGGCCTTATCGGTTTTCCCATCCAGACTCATGCTATCGAACCGGAAATAAAAGATATTTTAATTACAAACGATATGGACAACGTGCTTTTGTATGCGCGTTTGGTCAACGGCTTTAAACCGGATATGGAATTGGCGGTATTGAACGGGATTCCCGCGACTTTTATCATGCAGGTTGAAGTTTATCAGGAACGGTCTTTTACATGGGATAAAAAAATATTCAGTCAAGAAATTAAACGCACTATAAAATATGATAATCTTAAGAAAACATTCAGTGTTTCTTTCGGCAATAAAAAAGATCCGATTATTTTTTCTGATTTCGAAAGTGCGCAGAAGGCAATGTCCGATTTTAACGGGATTGTCGCCGTTCCTCTGTTATCGCTTACTAAGGGAAGAAATTATTACGCTCTGATCAAAATCAAAATGGATAAAGCCCGGTTGCCCCTGCATATGGAATATGTATTTTTCTTTGTTTCTTACTGGGATTTTGAAACATCTTTTTACCGGCAGAATTTTTCCTATTAATGGATACGTTTACTATTCACCAATAATTATTTGAACCGCATTTATCAGCCAATGGAAGAAAGACAGAAAACAAGCAGCATTGATGAAAAGGAACGCAGGAAACGCCGCCGGGAGTTCATTATCATGGTGGCCGTTGGCGTTTTAGCCATTGCCTTTACCTTGATAGCCAGTCATTTTTTCAATAAAGAAGATTTGCCCCTGTCAACAAACATTTTCGTTTATGGGCTTTACAATATAAATGTTATTTTAATACTGCTCCTGCTCTTCCTGATTATCCGGAATGTCGTTAAGCTCTTTTATGAACACCGCCGGGGCGTTATCGGTTCCAAACTAAGGACGAAACTGGTGGCTACTTTCGTCGGTTTATCACTTATTCCGACAATTTTACTTTTCTTATTTGCCATAAATTTTCTTTCTTACAGTATTGAGTTTTGGTTCAATATCAAGATTGGTGACGCTTTAAACCGGTCGCTGGAAGTAGCCCAGGTTTATTACCAGCAGATGGAGGAACAAGCCAAATTCAACGCCCGTCAGATCAGCGCGGAAATAACCAAGAACCGTCTCTACGAAAAAGAGCGCGCGGAATATCTGAAGAGTTTTATTGGTCAGCGCCAGAAGAATTCCAAGGTGGGTACGGTCGAAACTTATTTCGATTCCCAGAAAGAAAGGTTGGTTTTTCCTGATGTTGAACATCCTGACCTTGTTCCGGTAACCATCGATCCTCAAATGATAGAGGATATTTATTCGGGTAAAGAAAAATCCGCGGTTCAGGCAACGAATATCGGAGATGCGGTTGTCGGGGTTGTGCCGGTTTTCTCTTTCGCGGTGCCTTCGGAAGTAATCGGGCGTATTTCGATCAGTTACGTTATTCCTAAAGGATTCGTGGATAAACTCAGAAGTATTGCCGACGCTTCGGAACAGTATGGACGGATCAAGCTTCTGAAAAATCCGATCAAATCGAGTTATATGATTACCTTGTCCATAGTGACTTTGGTAATTATATTTCTGGCGACATGGTTCGGGCTGACTCTTGCCAAGGAAATTACCGTTCCTATTCAGGATCTTGTTCATGCTACGAATAGAATCACGCAGGGAGATCTGGATAGTCAAATTAACATTGAAGCGGATGATGAAATCGGACTTCTGGTCAAGTCATTTAATCAGATGACCAGGGATTTAAAGAAAAGCAAAAATAGTCTGGAAGATGCCAATATACACTTGGAGCAGCGGCGCAAATATATGGAAACTGTTTTGCGTAACGTCTCCGCGGGTGTTATTTCCGTGGATAAAGCCGGAATGATCACGACCATTAATCGCGCGGCAGAGAAAATGTTCGATATCAAAGCGGAGAATGTTCTTTTTCGGAATTATCGCGATTTAATGATACCGGAACATCTTTCTCTTGTTGACGAATTTCTACAGGAAATGAAGGAAAAAAATGAGAGCTTATTGGAAAAGCAATTGGAGATCATGCTTAAAGATAAAGCCATTACTGTTCTTCTGACGATTACAACTATTCAAGATGAAGAAGGTAATGATTCCGGTATCGTTGTTGTTTTTGAAGATTTGACTCAACTTCAAAAGGCGGAACGCGCCGCCGCCTGGCGTGAGGTTGCCCGCCGCATGGCACATGAAATTAAAAATCCGCTGACACCGGTCCAGCTTTCCGCACAGAGATTGCAGCGGAAATATGGCGATAAACTGGGAGAAGAAGGGTCTGTATTTAAGGAATGCACTCAGACGATTATTGACCAGGTGGAAGTTTTAAAGAATCTGGTCAATGAATTTTCACGTTACGCGCGGATGCCCGTTACAACCCTCGCGCCTAATGATTTAAATACGGTGGTTGCCGAAACCGTTTCGCTTTTTCAGGATGCTCATAAGGATATCGTCTTTGAATTCATGCCCGCGGAAGGATTGCCGAAATTTGATCTGGATGCGGAGCAAATCAACAGGGTAATGATCAATCTGCTGGATAACGCGGTCGCGGCTATCAATAAGAAAAGCGGCCGCATTGAAATTACCGTAAATTACGATGAACAACATCACAAAGCTACTGTCTCTGTAGCTGATGATGGCGCGGGAGTTCCTTCAAGTTATAAAAGGAAAGTTTTTGAACCGTATTTTTCCACAAAGAAATCAGGAACCGGTCTCGGTCTGGCAATCGTCAGTTCAATCATTTCCGATCATCATGGTCAGGTAAGCGTTGCTGACAATAATCCGACAGGAACGATTGTTTCTTTTCAATTGCCGGTTTCTTCAGTTTAAATTAAATATTTTACAAAAATAAGTTAATTAGTTAAAAGAGTAAATATGAAAGATACAATCCTTGTAGTAGACGATGAAGAGAGTATTTGCCAGTCTTTAAAGGCAATCTTAAGCGATGAGGGCTATCAGGTTTTAGTAGCCGGCAGCGGCGAAGAAGCTGTTAAAATCGTCGAGGAAGAAATGCCGCAACTCGTGCTGCTCGATATCTGGTTGCCGGGCATGGATGGCCTGGAGACTCTCCAAGCCATTAAAAAAGTAAATCCCAAAGTGTTGGTCATTATAATGTCAGGCCATGGCACAATCGAAACAGCTGTTAAAGCCACGAAACTGGGAGCGTTTGATTTTATTGAAAAGCCTCTTTCGCTGGATAAAATTATAATATTGGTGAACAACGCCATCAATTTAATTCATCTCAATGAAGAAAACGTTTTATTGAAACAGAAAGTTTCCCATCAGTACGAACTGACCGGCCAAAGCCCGGCGATAACAGAACTCAAAGAAATTATAAGTATTGTCGCGCCGACGAATGCGTGGATTTTGATTATGGGGGAAAACGGAACGGGTAAAGAACTGGTAGCGCGTTCTATTCATCATTTAAGTTTGAGATCGCATAAAGATATTGTGGAAGTCAATTGCGCGGCGATACCGGAAGAGCTTATTGAAAGTGAATTGTTTGGTCATGAAAAAGGAGCTTTTACCGGAGCGACGGAGAAAAAGCGCGGTAAATTTGATCTGGCGCATGAAGGAACAATTTTTCTTGATGAAGTTGCGGACATGAGCCTTAAAGCGCAGGCAAAGATTCTGCGTATTCTGCAGGAAAAAAAGTTTGAACGGGTCGGAGGCAATAAATTAATTGACATGGATGTGCGGGTTTTAGCCGCGACGAATAAAGATCTGGAAGAGGAGATGAAAGCGGGACGTTTCCGGCAGGACCTTTATTACCGTTTGCATGTAATTCCCCTGAGTGTTCCGTCGCTGCGGGAAAGAAAGGAAGATATTAAACCTCTGGCAGAACGTTTTCTACTGGATTTCACCATTAAAGAAGGCCTGGAACCGAAAATATTAACCGATGACGCGTTGGCTCTGCTGATGAAACATGATTGGCCGGGGAATGTCCGGGAATTAAAAAATATTATTGAAAGATTGATTATTCTGACTCCTTCAAATGAAATAACAGCCAAAGACATTCCTCTCTTAAATAGCAAGGAGGAAAGAGATATAGCTTCCGATGCTCAGTCGGCAACTATTGATTCTTTAAAAGATGCCAGGATGGACTTTGAAAGACAATTTATCTTAAAGAAGCTGGAAGAAAATGAAGGTAATATTTCCAAAACAGCAGAGGCTATTGGTTTGGAACGCAGTCACCTGCATAAGAAATTAAAGAGCCTTAAAGTCGTGATAAAAGGCGATTCTTAGTTTTCTTTGTCATTATTCATTTGTTTTTTCATTTCAGAAATAGAAAATTTGTTAAAAGGGAGAAAGGCAATCCCCAGCACGAGCACTATAGCCATGGATAAGAAATGGTAAACAACGGCAAATGAAAACGCCTCAGCTTGCGCTATACTAAAAAAGCTCAAGGCCAGAATGCAGGCATAATGCCAGTTGCCGATATAACCCGGAGCTGTGGGAATAGCAATACCGACAATAAGAATAATCATTAAAACAAATGACGCTATTACCGGCAGGGTAAAGCCGAAAGATAAAAGTAATGTATAAATCGCCAGGACATCCACAAGCCAGATTAAGGCTGAAAGAAAAAACAAATACAAAAGCAAGTTAATATTAGTGACAATTTGCAGACCATCGATAAAATGATGAATTAATTCATCTATTTTATTAGCAAATTTCCCCGGAAGCTTATCTAAGATTGTATTTACGAGTTTCAGCGCCATGTCTCTGCGCAGAATTAAAAACAAAATAAAACAAAACATGGCAAGCGCGAGCAGGAAGAAAATAATACTCGATTTAATCATCCATGAAGGCAGATTAGTAAAAAAAAGAACAATTACAGCAATGGTCAATACGGTAAAACTATCCAGAATTCTTTCAATGATGATGGTTCCCAGTGCGGAAGACATTTTTATCGAACTTCTTTTAGAAATCAGATATGGCCTTGCCAGTTCACCAATACGTGCCGGAATTGAAGCTATCGCCAGGAATCCCACAGAGGTTACTGAAAAAAGAGAAATTTGATCTATTTTCTCCATCGGTTGTAAAATAACGCCCCAGCGGTAGGATCTCAGATATTGCATTAAAATTATAAGGAGGATGAAAAGAATAACGTAACTGAGTTGAATTTTTTTCAAATCGCTCAAAACATCCTGAAGATTAATTCCTTTTACGGACAAATAGATAAGGAGAACACTAATCAGGATGCCTAAGATAATTTTTTTGTTCATTTATTTTATCCTGGCCATTTTATTTGCGAATATTTACTGTTTGACCAGGTAATCGGCAATTTTATCATGTAAGAGTTGGGAAGATAGTTTATTGCCGATTAAGCCAACGCGAATGGCTACAGTGGTTAGATCCTTTGATTTGTATGTGATATCGAATTTAACTTTTTCATCATTTATCGATGTGTTGATTGTGCCCTTTGCAATTTCTTTTTCAGGAACTACTTCAGTGCCGTGCATAGAGGCCACTGTCTTTTCGCAAGCCGTCCACACTTGATCAAAGGATGCATTGTAATCGGTTTTAAGTTCGCCGTTGATAAAAAAGTAAGTTCCCGCGCCCGCTCCGGCGGCCGCGCCTCCGACAACCAATGGCACGCAACCGGAAAAAAGAAAGAGAGCAAATGAAGATAAGATAAATATCTCAAGACTGTTTCTTTTCATGTTTCTCCTCCCGGATAATTAGTGTAACTATTTAAAGCACATGTTGGCAGGGATTGCAATTGTAAATATGTGTGCCATTCCCGAATCAAAGCGCTATCATTGTTGGCGTCGTCGTTGGCATCCTTGACGTATTACCATATACGCCTGTGGTGCCTCCTCCTCGCCGCCTCGATATCATCTTGAATTCGGCAGCGAGCGCAAACACCTTCGCGGGCTTTGGGGTTTTGCTCGCGAATATAGAATTATAATTTACTTTAAGAATCGAAGATTCTCCGTGGCTTGCCTTGGGAGAGCTTCAATCTGGAAATGGTATTAAAGTGGAAAAATGAGGAACAGTTAAAAGTCAGTTGGCTTTCTGATTAAGTCTTTCAAACTCTGTTAAAAGTTCTTCCTGTTTCTTATTTAATGTAGTGGGAATCTCCACATAGACTTCAATGATCTGATCGCCGGACCCGAAACCGCGGATGTGAGGGATTCCTTTGCCTTTGAGCCTGAAAGTCTTTCCGTTTTGCGTTCCCCTGGGAATTTTTAATTTTTCTTTACCTTGAAGAGTCGGCACTTCAACCGTGCCGCCCAGAGCGGCATTAACGAAGGAAATGGGAACGTGGCAAATTATATCATCGCCAGATCTCACGAAAAATTCATGTTCTTCGACATGGATGAACACGTACAAGTCGCCGTTGGGTCCACCCTGATTTCCGGCTTCACCCTCTCCGCGCAGGCGCAGACGCGATCCTGTTTCCACTCCGGCGGGAATTTTCAATTGCACGGTTTTTGATATATTTTCTTTGCCCGTGCCGCGGCAATTGTTACACGGCTTGGAGATGACTTTGCCATATCCGTTGCAATGCGGACAGGTGGAACTGATGGTAAAAAAACCGCTGGATTGTATTACCTGACCGCGTCCTTTACAGGTGCGGCATGTTTCGGGAGATGACCCCGGAGCGGCTCCGGTGCCGCGGCATTTTTGGCAGGTGGCTGATTTTTCCAGTTCAACCTCGGTGACAAGTCCGAAGGCGGCATCCAGGAAAGAAATTTTCAGATCATAGCGCAGATCAGCTCCGGCGATTGCGGAGGAACGCGATTGGCCCCGCGCATTGCCGTATCCGAAAACATCGTCAAAAATATTGCTGAAATGAGAAAAAACATCATCGAACCCGTTGAAGCCTCTAAAACCGGTGCTGTTTAAGCCTTCATGGCCATAGTTATCGTATATTTCCCTCTTTTGTTTGTCACTTAATACTTCATAAGCCTCAGCCGCTTCTTTGAATCTTTCTTCCGCTTTTTTGTCGCCGGGGTTCTTATCCGGATGACACTGCATCGCTATGGAACGATAGCTTTTTTTTATTTCTTCGTCTGAAGCAGTTCTTGCCACATTCAAAATTTCATAATAATCATTTTTCGTCATGCGCTTTTTAACTCAACCTCTTTCTGTATTATTTTCTTGAGGGAATTAAGCATTTCCTCATTATTTGTTTTTTCCAGGGCGTGTTGGGCGAAGGAATATTTTTTTAATTCCATGGCTTTTTGTCCGATGCCTTCCCAATCAGCAGGTTTTAATTCCAGGTTGAGGGCTTTGACAGCTTGCTGGAAGAGCATAACATCGCCATTATTAAACGCAATCTCCTTTATTTTTTGTAAGCCGCTGTTATGGTTTGCCTTTTGGTAAAAATCAAGGGCGTCGGAAAGATGGCCTTCCTCTAAAAATAAATCGCCGTAATTCTGAAGAGAGCTGGGATTAACTTTGTCTACATATAATATTTTTTGTTTTAAACGATAATCAGGAAGTCTTAAATTGCTCAAAATACAACATCTCCTTTCGGGGAAACAATAGTCTAAACCGGGATTTGACTGTAATGTAACAATGATTTGCTTTAAGTCAATATACGGAGTATCAATTACTCAATTAGACGTTTCAGGGCTTCTTCATATTTTTTCCTGGTATTTTCTATAATTTCCGGAGGCAACTCCGGCGCGGGGGGCTTTTGATTCCATTTAATGGAAAGGAGATAGTCCCTCAAAAATTGTTTATCGAAACTTTTTTGCGCCCGGCCTTCCTCATAATCATCCGCGGGCCAGAAACGGGAAGAATCCGGAGTCAGCAATTCATCAATCAGGATTAACTCTTTGCCTAACAAACCGAACTCCATTTTCGTGTCGGCTATGATAATTCCAGCCTTCAGCGCTATCGCCGCCGCCCTTTCGTAAATAGCCAGGGAAGTTTTTATAACTTTGTCAGTTAATTCCACTCCGATAATATCTTCCATTTCCTTTCTATTAATCGGGGAATCGTGTTCGCCTTCCGGCGCTTTGGTTGTCGGTGTGAAAACAGGTTGGGGCAATCTGGATGATTCTTTCAATCCATCCGGCAATTTAATGCCGGAAACCGTTTTATTTTTCTGATAATCTTTCCAGCCGGAGCCGCTCAGATAACCGCGGACAATACACTCCACCGGCAGCGGAGAAGCTTTTTTGACCAACATGCTTCTGCCCTCCATGCTTTTACGGTAGGGGGCGCATTCTTCGGGAAACTCGGCGGGATTAATGGAAACAATGTGATTGCCTATAATATCTTTCATTTTATCAAACCAGAAGGCGGACATGCGATTCAGAATAATGCCTTTTTCCGGCACCGGATTGGGCATGATAACATCAAAAGCGGAGATGCGGTCGGTGGTCACAATGAGCAAATAATTTTTTACGGAATAAATATCGCGAACTTTGCCGCGGCCAATAAGATTCAGATCTTTAAATTCGGTCATCTGTAAGCTTTTTTTCATAAAAACTTGCTCCTTTAGTGGATAAATGGGTTGTGCTTTTTTTCATAGCCTATGGTGGAAGTCAGCGTACGGCCATAATTATGTCCGGGCATCACTTTGGTATCATCGGGCAGGCAAAAAAGTTTTTCCTTTATTGATTTATACATTGTCTCCCACGACCCGCCCGGCAAGTCACTCCTGCCCACGGCTTCCACAAACAGAGTGTCTCCGGTAAAGACATAGCCGGGAGAATATAAACTGATTCCGCCGGGAGAGTGTCCCGGAGTATGAATAACTTTTAGTTCAACATTGCCGGCGGAAATTATATCGCCGCCTTTTACTAAAATATCAGCGGGTGGAGACGCCTTTGCTCCAAACATTTTTAAAACCATGGCCGGAGTTGAAGTAAGCATCATCGCATCGTCTTCGTGAACAATAATTTTAGCACCTGTAGCTTTTTGCATTTCCACATTGCCGCTAATGTGGTCAACATGGCCGTGAGTATTTACTATATAATTAATCCGCAAATTATTTTTTTTAGCCTCGTTGATTATTCCTTTTACATCATCCGCCGGATCAATAACCAGGGCGTCTCCCGTGATCGGATCCCCGACCAGGTAGGCAAATACCGCCATATGACCAACCTGCATTTGTTTTACAAACATTATCTTTCTCCCTAAAAAATTCTTTTCTTAATAACATTTTTTTGCTTGAAACGTCAAATTAAATCAACCATATAAGTTGTTAATATTATACCATTTAAAATTGGTATCTAAGTATTGCCCCAAAGAAACCGTCCATATTATGCCTGTGCGGATAAGTGTGAAAAAAGCCGCGTCTGTCAAACAGTTTATTATTTATTGACGCGGATGGCCGGTATAAACAGAAGTTGGAGTTGTGTGTCAAGAAATCGTCAATAATATTTTCGTTTTCCTGTGGCAAAAGCGAACAGGTGCCGTATATTAAATGGCCGCCTTTTTTCACGGCCGCAGAGGCATTTTGCAGGATTATTTTTTGAGCGGCGGCAAAATTACGCAGATCTTTCTCAGTAGTGCGCCATTTTATTTCC
>JBEKJX010000002.1:0-54534 GCA_050011015.1 Smithella sp. | reverse complement strand
AAAAATATTATCTGTACTCTTAAAAGGAGAGCAACATGATAAAATCAACGAATGCAAAATTATTTCGACTGTTGGGGCTGCTTATTTCTCTTACATTGATGACATGTATTATCGCCTGCGGCAATGGCGCAAGCACGGGAACGGCCTCGAATACTACTACGACAACCAGTATTACCATCTCTTCATTTTCCGGATCGCCAACGTCGTTGTCTGCAGGGCAAAGCAGTATCCTTACAGCTAAAGTCATCGATAGTTCGGGCGTTGCCGTCAGCGGTCAAACTGTAAGTTTCTCGTTTGTGACAAACAATAGCGGTGCAAGCCTGGTCACTCTGAACAGCGGAACCACCGATGCCAGCGGTCAGGCCATAGCGATCTACACGGCCGGTACGACTACTCCAACTTTGAGCATCGAGGACACCGTTCAGGCAAGCTGTGAAGGAGCAGCATCAGCAGCTCTTATTATTACCAGAACGGCAACCACTTCTAATACGCTGACCATATCCGCAAGCGTTACATCTCTGAGCGCGGGACAAAGCAGTGTCATCACGGCAACAGTAACGAACAGCTCAGGCTCTCCCATCCAGGGACAGACCGTAACATTCACTAAACTTAAAGACAACAGCACAATGGGTCTGCAAACTCTCAACAGCGGAACCACTGATGGCAGCGGCAAGGCCATCGCGGTTTACACGGCGGGAACAACAAACCCGACTTCGTATATTCAGGATACTATTGAAGCGGAAATATCCGGCGGCGCTTCTTATGGAGTTGTTATTATCTCCAGAGCGGGAACGACAAGTTCGTCCAGCGTGACGTCTGGATATAAGATGACTGTGACATCTGCTGCTTCATCCCTGAAAGCAGGTCAGAGCAGCGTTATCACAGCAACGGTCACGGATGGATCGGGAAATCCCGCTCAAGGATTGACCGTAACATTCTCAAAACTCATAAATAACAGCATAATGGGTCTGCAAACTCTCAACGGCGGAACAACCGATGCCAGCGGCATTGCTATCGCTGTTTACACGGCAGGAACAGGCTCATCCGGCAATGTACAGGACACCGTACAGGCTACTGTCACCAATGGTTCCTATAGCGCTACGGGAGCTGTGGTCATCTCCATAACAGGAACAGCCTCCGGTGGAGTAAAGATGACTTTAAACGCGTCTCCGCTCTCTCTGAATCAAGGGCAAATCAGTATCGTCACGGCAACGGTGACGGACGCCTCGGACAATCCAATTCAAGGGCTGACTGTATCATTCACAAAATTCATAGATAACAGCACAATGGGTCTGCAGACTCTCAATAGCGGAACCACCGATGCCAGCGGCATTGCCAGCGCGGTTTACACGGCAGGGTCGGCAAACCCCTCTGCAAACGTCCAGGATACCCTGCAGGCCTCTGTCTCCAGCGGATCTTATAGTACAACAGGCGTTGTGGTAATTACCAGAACAGGGACATCAAGTTCGACTGCTGTAGCGTCAGGATATAAGATGACCTTAACGCCCAGCGTGACTTCTCTGGCGGCAGGAGGTCAAAGCGTTCTTACCGCGGCAGTTACGAACGGTTCGGGTAATCCCATCAGCGGATTGACGGTCACCTTCACTTTAGTTACCAATAACAGCGCCGCAACCCTGTCAACCGTTACCGGAACAATCGTTACCGGAACAACAATTACCGCAACAACCGACGCGGCCGGAAGAGCTGTAGCGCAATATGCGGCAGGGACGGCTTCGTCCGCATCCACTTTGCAGGATACCATCAGTGCGACAGCCAGCGACGGCACATACAGCGCCGTGGCCGCTGCTGTCATTACCAGAACGGCCGGCAGCAGCGCTTCCGGCTATAATATAACACTCACGCCAACGCCGGTTTCTCTGGCTGCCGGAGCCATGAGTGTTCTTATCGCTCAGGTTTATGATCAAAACGGGAATAAAGTATCCGGTCAGACAGTAAACTTCGCATTAGTGACAGATAACAGCGGAGCAACCTTAATCAATGTTAATACAACAACCGACGCCTCCGGTGAGGCCGTGGCAGTTTACACAGCGGGAACTAATAATACTTCTGTTAATCTTGAGGATGCTGTTCAGGCATATTTGAGCAGCGGCGCGGCAGACGCGGCGATCATCTCTGTTCTGCCCGAGGTGGGCACGGGAAACAGAATTATATCTTTCGTGCAAACACCTATTGTAACAACTTGGGATAAGCCACTTGCAGCGCCGTATACAGATACCGAATTGCTGGCAACAGTCACTACAAATGATTTATCAACAAAGGTTGCGAGCACACCCGTAATTTTCTCCATTATCGCCGGAGACGGGAGTATCATGGACGCCAATAATAACGTAGCGTATTTTGGAGATACTCCTCTGACGGTTAATACCGATAATAATGGCCAGGCTTATGTTCTCTTTACAAGACCGGATATCGGCATGAGTGATACTATTATCCGAGCACAGATTGAAGGAACAACCAACGGCGGTGACGCGGCCAGTATCGTTTACTGGGAAGGAACGTTCCCTTACCTGACCTTAACAGCTTCTTCAACTTCTGTGGCATCAGATGGGACAAGTACCCTATCAGCAACTGTTCATGATGGAGCTGGCGGAATAATAGAAAATGTGCCCGTAACATTCACGGTAACAGTAAATGGTACCGGAACATCGTCTGTAACCGCCCTTAACGGCGGCTTGACGCAAGGCAATGGAGTGGCCACGGCTGATTATCAGGCAGGAACCGGACCGGCCTCGGATTCTGTCAGCGCTACTGCCACCTACAATGGCATAAGCATGGCAGGTAGTGTCGACATCACCGTGGCAGCGCCATAAGAAATCTGCTTGACATTGTAACTTCAGGGAAGCCGTCCTCTGGACGGCTTCCCTTTTTATGCATCCGATTTAAAAATTAAGATTTCTCCATACATGCCGGCATCCAATATTATTTTTTTGACTTTACGCTGCCCTGTCAGGCAGGAGACAAATTTCACAGACTTTACATGATGATGTTCAAATGACAGGATGTTGAGGAGTTATTTTTATTTCGCGCATGATTTAATCAAAAAATTCTCCCGCATTGGGTAATCGCAAAAACGAATGTGGCTTAAATAACTTGACAATGCCGGTATTTTTTGTTTAATTTTAACTTTCTCGAAGAATTTCAATAAAATATAAAGGATGGAAATAATTATGAAAAAATTATTATTTGCCTTAGCGCTGGTCTTTCTATTGTTCGCGCCATCAATTTTTGCTGAAATGGCTCCCGATATTCCCGCGGGGACGGCAGAAGAATATTACACCCGCGGCGCCTCTTTTGAAAAACAAGGCAATCTCGCCCAGGCTATCTCTGATTATACCAACGCGATCAGAGTATATTCCAAGCATGCAAAAGCCTATTACAGCCGTGGAAATGCCTATGGGAAACAAGGCGACATCTCTCAGGCCATCGCTGACTATGATAAAGCTGTCGAGATTAACCCCAAATTTACAGAAGCTTATTATAACCGAGGAAATGCCTATGAAAAACAAGGCAATCTCGCTCAAGCCATCGTTAGCTTTAGCAAGGCCATTGAGACTAATCCCAAATACGCGGCAGCCTATTGCAACCGCGGGAATGTCTATCAAACTCAGGGCAATCTTCAGAAAGCTATCGCCGATTACAATAAAGCTATAGAAATAAATCCCCGCTTTGCCGGAGCTTATTCCAACCGCGGAAATGTCTATCAAACCCAGGGCGATTTTCTGCAGGCTCTTGCCGATTACAAGAAAGCTATAGAAATAAAACCTGAATTTGGCGGATTCTATTCCAACAGAGGGTATATCTATCAACTTCAAGGCGATCTTCAGAAAGCTATCGCCGATTACAACAAGGCTTTAGAAAAAAATCCTAATGACAATTTAGCTTTGTACAACAGGGGCCTTGCTTATTACGGCATGGAACAATACGGGAAATCTTTAGCGGATTACGCGACGGCTGTAAGCCAAAGTCCCAGTAAGGAAGCTTATGAAGATTTTATTAAATATTTCCCCGCAAAGAAAGAATCCGACACAGGAAATGTCCGGGATGAAATCCTGCAATTATTTGAAGGGAAAATTGTCAAGAAAATGGCAGCGCCCGCCGCTGCGGCGCCTGTTTCTGATGCAGCAGCTCCTGTTGCTGCTGCACCTGCCGCTGCTCCCGTTGCTGTTGCTGCTGCTCCTGTTGCGGCTTCAGCAGAAGTTGCCGATGCTGCCGCGCCTGTTGTCGCTGCTGCCGCGACAGCTCCTGCTGCTGCTTCGGCAGAAGTTGCCGCGTCTGCCGCCGGCACGGATTCAGCCCAGGCAAACAACGAACAAGAGGTGCGGAATCTGATAACTAAATGGCTGAAAAGCTGGAAATCAGGTGATATGAAAACCTACCGCGATTGTTACGCGTCAGACTTCCAATCAAAAGAAATGGATTTGGATGCCTGGATATCCCATAAAGCCAATGTGTACAAAAATAGTAAAAATATAAAAATCAGTATTGATAATCTGCAAATTTCAGCGGATGTAAATACCGCCAAGGCCGTATTTACTCAAGATTATAAATCCGCCACATTAAAAGATAAAGGTAAAAAGACATTGGAACTGAAGAAAATAGACGGCGCGTGGAAAATATATAAAGAATTTATGTAGCCGCGAGATAAGCACAAAGAAGATTTTTTTAAAAACGGCAATTGTTTTTCAAAATCAATTGCCGTTTTTTTGAAGGGATTTTTTCATGAAAATAAACAAAGAAAAAATTGATAAAATAAAAGGTTTTTTAGATGAACGTGAGGCGGATTGTCTTTATAAACTGGCCTTAAAAGCCGGCAAAAATGGCCCCTGCCTGGAAATCGGCAGTTACTGCGGCAAATCCTCCGTTTATCTTGGCACGGCCTGTAAAGAAAACTCCACGGTTCTTTTTTCTATCGATCATCACACCGGTTCAGAAGAACAGCAACCGGGAGAGGCTTATTTTGATCCCGACTTATTTGATAAAGAAACAGGACGAGTGGATACCTTAAAACATTTCCGGAAAACAATAACCGATTTTGATCTGGAAGATGCGGTAATTCCTGTTATCGGCCGTTCGGCAATAATAGGAAGCGTATGGAAAACGCCTCTCAGCTTGATTTTTATTGACGGCAGTCACGCTTACGAATCAGTATTGAACGACTATAATATCTGGGCGAAAAATCTGATTCCGGGCGGTTATCTTTTATTCCACGATATTTTTTCCGATCCGGCAAAGGGCGGGCAGGCGCCTTATCTTGTTTATCAGAAGGCTGTAGAATCAGGACTATACATAGAAAAGCCCATGTGTGAGTCACTGGGAATTTTGCTTAGAAAATAAAATAGTATCCATCAGATTTAAAATTTAAGATGATATCGAGGCGGCAAGGAGGAGGCCCCGGAGGCGTATATGAACATACGTCGAGGAAGCCGACGACGCAGCCAACAAAGATAGCGCTTATAGTTTAAACCGGTGCCATCACGCCCAGGACCAGACACATCCCTTATCGGAAATATTCGCTCTAAGATAACCGCGTCCCGCGAAATCTCTGACCGTATCAATAACGACATGGGAATCCGCGTTGGTGCAGTTTATTATTTTCCGGCAGAGTTCCTGCAGGGCGCTTTCTTTAGTTCCCTGAAATGAAGCCGGTTCGATAAAGCCGCATTTTTCGATGATGCCGTCTTTTAATATCTGATAGGTCAGATTCATGCGCCAGGTGCCTTCAATATGCATGGTATCTTCCGTTGAACCTGTGCCGTCCTTATATCTTTTGAACATTTTATCCCAGTCGTCCTGCATTTCCGCATCGTAACGGGCGCCGAATTTCCGCATTTCCTGCGGTTGCAAAGATGAAGTCTTAACAATAGCGTCATTGGCGTCATATTGATCCCAGTTGTTTGTTAAGATTTCCAGGTCATAATCTTTAATTTTTTCCCATATTGTCGTGCCGGGAAACGGCGCCAGATAATGGTAGCCGTAAATCGCTTTTGTACTCTTGGCGAACTTATCCGATTCCTCCAAAGTTTCCATTGTTTCTCCCGGCAAACCGATAATAAAAGACTCGTGGGCTATCATGCCCGCCTGCTGGCACATTTTAACCGCCACCTCGACCTGTTCCAGTTTTATTCCTTTTTTTATCCGCTTAAGCATCTCCGGATTGCCCGTTTCCACACCGAAGCTGACACTGTCGCAGCCCGCCGCGGCCATCAGATCAAATATTTCCTGATTCACGGTATCCACGCGGGCAAATGCGCTCCAGGGGAACTTTAAAGAACGTTCCCTGATTCCGGTGCAAATTTCGCGAACCCGTTCTTTATCGGCGGTAAAAAGATCATCGGCGATGTTAATGCGTTCAAAACCATAACCGATAATCTCTTCGATTTCGTCCAAAACCAGATTTGAGTTTCTTTTACGGATCCTGGAGCCGACCATTTTGCGCCCCAGACAAAAAATGCATGAATAGGGACAACCCCTGCCGGTAATCAGGCTGACCGGAAATCCCAATGCCCGGTAACGCGAAATGGGCAATAAATAACGCGCCGGTGAGGGGATTCTGTCAATATCCATAATAAAATCTCTTTTGCCGGTGATAATAATTTCATCGCCGCGGCGGTAAGCGATTCCACGGATGTCGCGCCATTTGCTCTTCTGTTTTAATACGGGAGTCAGTTCGGCAATGGTATCCTCCCCTTCCCCTATGACAATCATGTCTATTTCCGGGTACTGCTTTAGAGTTTCCGTCGCGGTAAAGGACACATGGGGCCCGCCCATTATAGTGATTATTTCCGGATCGTAATTTTTTACATCACGAAGAATTTTCTGCGCTTCATAAAAATTCATCGTTACGGAAGTGGCGCCCACGACGTCCGGCTTAAAAGATTCCAGCTGCTTTTGAAGATTTTCTTTAGTGTAACTGGAAACGATGTAATCCAGTATTATTACCTCGGCTCCGGCGGCCATGAATGCCGCGGCAACATAAGTCACGCCCAGCGGCGGAGAAGGAATTTCCTCCAATGGATATGGCGGGGCAATAATAGCTATTCGCATTCTTTAATCTCCCTGACGAGGAAAAAGCATTGATCTGAACCAGCCTCTCAGCGTGTTGCCCTTCATAATAGAGCGGTCAATAATTTCAAAATCAGCGGCCAGTTTGGCTGGATCAGAAAGCCACTGCGTCCTGGTCTTTATCGGTTTGTCCGGATCAAGATATTTTACGACAGCAGCCGGATTACCGGCGGCAATCGCGTTGGCCGGAATATCCTTCACAACGATGGAACCGGCGCCGATAATGGCGTTATCTCCAATAGTCACTCCCTTGCAGACAATAGCGCTGTCTCCGATCCACACATTATTGCCGATCACAACAGCCTTTGTGCTGCCGACGGGCGCGCTGCGGTCGTACAAATCATGCCAGTCGGCGTCGCTGATACTGACATTCTGCGCCGTCATGCAGCCGTCACCCATCTTGATTGAAGTGGCGGACATTATTCTTGTGCCCGGACAAATCAGACAGCACCGGCCTATTTCAATTCTTCCCGAACCCATCCACACGGGCCAAACGGTAAATCTTACTTTTCTATCGGGAGTGCCGATAACGGTGGAATAATCTCCCAAAAAAACCGGTCCGCCGAATACTTCCACCTGCCATGGTTTCATAAAAACCAGTCCGCGGCCGTAATATTCAAATTGAGGGGCCAGAAAATACCGCGCATACCACTTCTGAAACCTGTTATAGAAGCGCTTTAAATAATATGGACGATAATCCTTTCTCACTGCCCTGCCTTTTTTATTAAAGTGGATTTTTTAAAGCCGAGTCAACTTTTGCCGCAGAAATTGATCATGGACGCCATCCGGTAAAACCGCCGCAACTTGAGGCGTCTTTACTTAGGCCACGAATCCCAGAACTTATGATTAAAAAGTTTCCCCGCCGGAGTTATTTCATTCAAAGCGTCCCAGGCCATCATTGCCGCCGCCGCCGTCCAGCCTGTTTTTTCTTCCGGCCATATAACTCCATCCGGAAATGTCACTCCCATCCAGAAAGACCCGTCGGAAAATCTTTTATCATTCAACCAGTTGAATATCGTTTTGGCGCGGGGAACATCTCCGATTGCCGCCAGAGTTAAAATAAACTCCGCTGTTTCCGCCATGGTCACCCATGGCCGGTCACTCACGCAGCGCACTCCCCACTCGGGAACGACAAATTTTTCCCATAAATGGGCTATCCGCTTTTTAGCGTCGTCGCCGGTTACCGCCCCGCATAAAACAGGATAATACCAATCCATCGAATACCGTGATTTGATCATGTTAAAAAGATCGGGTCTGCTCTTTATCGCCACACCCAGCGCGTCCATGGCTTTGCGCCAACTCGGGCGTTTCTTGCCCAGTATTCCGGCTATGGCCAGAGCGCATTTAATGCTCATGTAGATAGAACTTGAACCGGTGAGCAAAGCCATCTTATCGATCGCGCCATTTTTATTTCTGGCCCAGTAAATGCCCCCCTCGGGAGCCTGCAAATCAACCGCGTACTGAACGCCGCCGGAGATTACCGGCCACATGGCTTTTAAAAATTTCATATCTTTGGTAATAAGATAATGATGGAACGCGCCCACGGCTACATAGGAAGAGAAATTCGACTCTTTACTGGAATTAACAATCTTGCCGTCACGGGTTTCCGACCACCAGCTGCCATCGGAAAGCTGGGTGCCGGCCAGCCATTCATAGGCCTTTCCCGCTTCCACGTAAAAACCGCCCGTACTCAGTCCCATCGCGCTCTCAACATGATCCCAGGGATCGGTCTTCCCTCCCGCCGACCACGGAATCTCGCCGTTTTCCTTTTGAATCGAAGCAATGAAAGCTGCAATTTTTTCCATGGAAACCGGATTTGAATCTTCACTTATGGAAAGTTTCAGTTCCATTAAAATTATCCTTTTTTAAGATAATAGACAATGCTCTTGCCCATTATCGGATTTAAAATTTCTTCCACCATCCGCACAGAACGCGGTTTTTTCATAATATCCCATTCCAGAAATTTTCTGTAATATTTGACCAGCAGGTGCTCTTCTTTTTTCAGGCCAACCAGGCATTTCAGCCACCAGTAAGGCGAATGAAGCGCATGCTTGTAATTAATTTTCCAGCACTTAAACCCCTGCCTCGTTAACATTTCCCGGAGTTGTTTCTTTTTGTAAATGCGTATATGACCGCCTTCTTCATTATGATATTGCCATGAAATAAACCAGCAAATTCTCTCCGTAAAAAAACGCGGCACGCTGACGACAAGAGTGCCCTGCGGCTTCAATATCCGGTCCAGCTCTTTCATGGCCTTTTCATGATCGGGAATATGTTCCAGAACTTCCGAACAAATCACGCAGTCAAACGAAGCATCGGCAAAAGGCAGCTTCGTGATATCGGCAATGGAAAACAGATAATCTTTCGACTGCGCGTCGGGCATTGTGGCCACTGATTTAGCCGTTTCAGTAAGCGCCCAGGTGTTTTTATCTATACCGAAAATTTTGAGTTCCGGCATTCTGGCCAGATGACGCAAGTGTCTGCCCAGTCCACAACCCGCATCAAGCACAACGTCATTCGGCTTTAAATTCAATTCATGTAAATCTACGGTAACCATCAATCGCCTCTTTGTAAACTTCCACCATGTCTTGCGCGGCTTTTGGCCAATTAAAAATTGATTCAACCCGCTTAATGCCTGCCTGAGCCATCTTTTTTCTCTGATCGGGATTATTTAACAAAAATATTATTTCCCTGGCCAGAGCGCCGGAATCCGCCGGAGGCACGATGATTTGCGTATCGCCGACAACTTCCGGCAGTGCTCCGCCGCTGGTGCTGATTACGGGAACGCCGCAAGCCATCGCTTCGGACGCGGGCATGCCGAAACCTTCATATAAAGACGGAACAACGGCTATGGTGGCTCTGGAATAATAACCGGCAAATTCCTCATTATCGATGCGTCCGGTGAAATGGACAATATCCCCTATTCCCAGATCTTCCACCAGTTTTTTTATTATTCCGTTCTTTTTGGGCTCACCGATCACTGTTAATTTTACGGATTGTTTCTTCCTGACCTGGGCTACAGCTTCCAGCAGATAACGCAGGCCTTTTAAAGGTGTGTCCGCGCTGTTGGTGACGATAATGGAATCTTCCGGCCGTGATTCATTGTGGATGGGATAAAATATTTCATTATTAACGCCATTGGGTACAACGCGAAATTTCGATAAATTTATGGAGAACTCCTCGGCAATATCTACTTTGGAGCATTCCGATACGGTTACAATATGCGACAACTGCCTGGCGACTTCCTTTTGCATTTTAATAAAAGAATACCAGCGTTTGATTTTTCTTACTTTTCCGCGGGTGGTTGCCGCTTTAAACTCTTCTGTTCGATCGACTGTTATAGGATGATGAATGGTCGCTATCGTTGGAACCACGTTTTGCGCGATTTTTCCGATACCGTAAGCAAGACACTGATTATCATGAACAATGTCAAAACTCATTTTATGCTTTTGCAGATAGTTATAAGCCCGCACACCGAAAGTAAATGGTTCGGGGAATCTGCCCATGCACATCGTTACAAACTCATACATGTTCAGAGGATTAGCCAGAGAGCTTACCTTTTTTAAGTGAAAGGGTTTTTCGGCATTATAGAGATCGAGACTGGGAAGCTTGTGCAGACGCACTTTCGTGTCGAGATGCGGATAAGGCGGCCCCGATACGACATCAACCTGATGTCCAAGATCGCTAAGCGCTTTGCTCAAATGTTTAATGTAGACGCCCTGTCCACCGCAGGTAGGGTTGCCCCTGTATGTCAGCAGACAAATTTTTAACGGCTTTGATTTGGATTTACTTTTCATCACTACAATTTTTGCACCATCCTTCGCGAATTTTCAAACATCGCGGATATCTCATCATCGGTCAGTCCGGCGCCGCAGGCGATTTTATTCGCCCTTTCGCCGCCCACGAAATCAGCCGGAGAATGGGCATCATTATTGAGAACCAGATTGGCTTTGAACTTTTTCGCCATCTGCGCGACATGTCCATTACTGAAGCTGTGACCCCTCCGCGTTGTAATTTCCAGATAAATTCCCCTGTCCGCTGCCAGACGAGCTTCCTCTTCCGTCAGCAATCCGGGATGAGCTAAAATATCTATGGATGATTTAAGCGCGGCCAGATTTGTTCCGGCGGGAACAGGTTCGACAATCGTCTCCCCGTGCACAATGATTATCTTTGCGCCCGATTTTCTTGCTTCATCAGCAATATCGGCTATCTGGGCGGGAGCGACATGCGTAATTTCAACGCCGGGAAGAACTTTTATCTTTCCGTTTTCCGTTATTTTCGAACAAACCTTGATAATCCTTGGAATAATAAAATCGATATTGGAATGATCAACGTGATCGGTAATGGCTATAACTTTATAACCGGCGGCAAAGGCTCGCTGAGCCAATTCAGCCGGTATCAGTTCACCATCACTGAAAATGGAATGAGTATGCAGATCTATCACTTATAATATCCTGACTGTAAATTATTCCAAATTTGCTGGAAATAATAGAGTCACTTAACAAATTTACGATCGAGAGTCAATAAGGATATACCGGCTAAAATAAGTAATTATTTTTACTTTTTTTTCAATAATAAGAAAGTCGCGGAAACACGGCAGACATTTTTCCCTTTATTATCAGTAACTAAACAATCTCCGATCATCAGACTTTGTCCTTTTTTAAAGACAGCGGCTGTGGAGATAAGTTCTCCCTCACTGACACCGGCCAGAAAATTACTCTTTAATTCTATAGTAGTTAAACCTTCCTCGGGACCCAATTGAGTCATCATCGCGTGGGCGATTGTTTCGTCCGCCAGCGCGACTATAAGTCCGCCCTGCATGGTTTTCGCCCCCTGCAAATATTCCGGACGCACAGGCATTCGAAACCGGGCGTAACCCTCCTTTAACTCAACTAAAGTTATTCCCATATAATCCAGGAAAGGATTTAGTCCCTTTTTACCGGCTTCTACTTCTTCCAGATAAAGATTATAATTAAAAATATCCGTTCTCCTCCGGGCAGATTAACTGTCGAAACTTTGTAGTTTATTTTGATAAATTTTCCGACATTTTTCGCCGGCTTCGATTAGAGCTCCCGTCAAATTTTCGATCAGATCCACTTGAGGATTCCCGCAAACACGATAAAAGCAACAGCGTTAATGGAGAAAAGAGAACCGATGAAAAGCTTTTGTGCCCGGGGCTGCCAGTCATGCACGTAACAGGCGGCGGCGAAAAACGGGATGTATACGGTCACAAAAACAGGGAAAGCGCCCCACCATCCATAGACCCACACGAAAGTCGGCGTATGCACCAGGAATATTTCCAGAATAGAGGCTAAAGCGGCATTGGAAATCGTAAAGGCCAGGCGGTTATTGATGCCCAGAATTTTCTGCGAGGGATCTTTCGGCATTAACTTGCAAACCGCTACTCCGGCTATAGCGAACATTAAATTAATTTCGATGCCGACTCCCACCATGATTTCAAAAGCTGTTCCCGAAGGCACTGTCCACAGAGCATGACCCCAAAAGTGCTGTATGAGCCCATTGCCGATTTCCACAAACCAGTGGACCATGTAAAGGGCCAGCCCTCCGGCGATAGCGCGATAATTGCCCTTTTCAAACTCGCTGGCATAGATGTAAATGACGATCACCAGGAGCGTAATAACATACCACTGGAATGGGTCGCCGCTTCTTAAAATGTTCAAGGCTTGCCGGGTTGCTTCCGGGTGGTTTAAATTCATCGATATATCTCCTTTTTTGTATTCAGAATAAAATATTTCCTGTTACTTAATAGACGAGACTTCCGGTGACGGATTATCTTTCCCCATGGGAATGATACGGACTGCTGCCTTCCCCTGTCGTATAATACCCAGTTGCCGCGCCGCCTGCCTTGACAGATCAATGAAGGAGTCCTCATGCTCGCGGCAGCGGTCATTGACCGTTACGATAACAAACCGGTTGTTGGCGAGATTCACCACCTTCACCCGTGTGCCCAATGGAAGGGTGAGATGCGCTGCTGTCAGCTTTCGCGGATTATAGATTTCACCTGAACTGGTTCTTCTGCCATTGTAGTGTTTTTTGTAGTAGCGGGCTACTCCCACCGTGCCCGCCGATTCATCTTCGCCGGATGATGTTTTTATCTGCTCTGCACTTTCTGCCTTAATAAACGGAGAAACAATTGCCTGGTTTATCGCGGCACATCCATACGTTAAAAATACGAACACCAGGCAGATAAACCATTTCGATATTATTGAAGTAGAGACTATGCTTTTTGAGGTGTTATGTTTATTCATGTTTAATTTATAATCTAATTTTTAAAATATGCCAATAATTTTTATACAGCGCTAAATAGTCATTCCGGCCGGAATCGCCACGTGAATTAATTTGACGAGAATACTGTATCTTGACCTAATACAGTGTTGAAGCGAATTGCGAATTGCGCATTTATACTTTCAGTTCATATATCGTCAATGTTTCCAGCGGCGCACGTGAGAAGGAAAACGAATGTAAATGAGATTTGAAAGAGTACGGCACTGTACTTGATTTTATCTTTACGAAAATTGAGTCCGATATAGAACATCATGAAAACGGCCAAGAGACAGGAAACAGCGCAAAGGCAAAAGCGGGAGCTCCGAATCTTCGCGAGAGAAAATACATACCGATTCCCGCCATAAGCGCGAATAGTCAAACGATGTCTAAATGATCAGTGACTCATGCCGGAATATCCGGTATGTTTTTTCCGGACATCCTTGCATCAGGGGGCTACATTATACGCGGCCGGGTCAAGCGGCGATCCCGCTGTAAAGACACGCGTAGCCAATTCCCTGTCCAGCATCAAAATACCCTCTTTCGATGTTTCCACCATTTTCAAATCGCGGGAAACTTTGTCCGTATTTTTTTCTTCTTCGATCTGCTCATTGAGAAACCAGGAAAGCAGCGGCTCGGAGGTATAATCGTTCTCTTCACGTGATATTCTGGTTAAATTATTAATCTTGCCGGTAATGAATTTTTCATGTTCATAGGCATCCTGCCAGGCTTCCAGAGGTTTCTTCCATGTCGTTTTAATCTGTTTTAAATCCTGGAGCGTGACTGTGCCGCCCCGGTCAATGATGTGGTCGTAAAATTTCATGGCATGAATCATCTCTTCGTGAGCCTGGCAGCGCATCCAGTGCGCCATGCCATCAAGGCCCTCTTCGTGAAAGTAGGCAACCATTGACAGATAAATATAAAAAGATTCGAGTTCATGTTTAATCTGATCATTCATCGCATTTCTTATTTTTTCTCCGATCATTTTGTCCTCCTCCTTCCTGATTAAGCTAAATGATTATTTTATGATATTTAAACGATTGATTTAGTATCGCCGCAACGATCAACATGTGTCGGATTGATTTATAATCCAATTTTTTAAATATGCCAACAATTTTTTCTCAGCCGCGAACATGATGAAATATGCTGTTTAAATTTAACCGGTTACTGGAGTCAATTCCCCCCATCGTAAATCGTTTTGGTCAAGGCTGCGGCTCGGCGTCTTTAATGCCGAGCCATTCAAGCGCTTTTCTTTTATCTTGAAAATATTCGATGTACGCGCCTCTATTATGGGCGACATTCATGAAAAACGTGGTCATTTTGTCAGGAACATATTCATAAATGCAGATCGCCAGCACCAGACCCGGTATTGCTTTAGATACTTGAACCCCCGAATAAAACACGTCCATTGAGCCCATTTCCCTTTTATGGCTGGACCCCTCAGTCAGAACTTTTACGCAGTTGTATTTTTTACAGGCCAGGGATAATTCTGTCCATAGCTTGCCCTGGCTCTCCGGTGTGATTTCATAGTCCGGCGGATGCATAATGTGGATGTACTCGCCCTTAAAATCCAGAGAAAAGTCTATGCTCATATCAATCCTTCCAAAGCAAGCGCATCTCCGCAACTTGCTGCGGAGAGCTTCAATTCAATGCGGCTTGGTATCAGTATGCCTCGGAATTGTTCAAAACATCCTTCTCATCCACTTTGGCGCCGAATATCCGATACACCCAGATCTTATAGATAATAACGACAGGTACAAAAATCAACGCGACAAACGTCATGATGGCAAGTGTGTACCGGCTTGAAGACGAATTGTATATCGTCAGGTTGTACGCCGGGTCAATGCTGGACGGTATCAAATTGGGAAACAGTCCGGCGACTCCCGTGAATATTACAAAAAGAATGGTAACACACGAAGCGGCAAAAGATTTTAACATCGCGCCTCTGGCCGTAAAATATTTTACGGCGATCAGAGCCGTCACGGCGACGGCCGGTATAAGCAGCAGAACAGGCCATTGGAAGTAATTTTCATAGAGGCGTGTCGCGAATTTTGTATCACCGAGGAAAATCACGGCCACAACCAGCAAGGGAATCCACAGACTTCCGGCGAGCCTTTTAGCCCGGCTGCTCAACTCTCCGCCTGTCTTCACACAGGCATACAGCGCCCCATGCATGGCAAAAAGAAGCACAAAAAGCACGCCGGTAATCAAACCGTACGGATTGAGAAGCATCAGGAGAGAACCGTGGTAACCGGCATTATCCATCGGCAGTCCCTTGAATATGTTGCCGAAAGCAACGCCAAACAAGAGCGCGGGTATAAAACCGGATAGGATAATGGCTTTATCAAAAGACGACCTCCAGGATACGTTGTCAACCTTTCCTCTGAACTCAAGCGCCACACCCCTGATAATCAAGGCAAAGAGGAGCAGCAGTAATGCAGAATAGAGATAGCTGAACATAAGCGCGTAGGTCGTGGGAAATGCCGCGAAGGTGGCCCCTCCCGCGGTGATGAGCCATACTTCGTTTCCGTTCCATACGGGCCCTATCGAATTTAAAAGAATTCTTTTCTCCATGTCGCTTTTGCCGAGGATTCCGGAAATAATCGCCGTTCCCAGAACGAATCCGTCAAGCATAAAATATACGGCCCAGAGCACTGTCCACAGAACAAACCATATGATTTGTAATTCCATTTTTATTTCCTCCTATCAATGGTTAAATAAATTTCTCACGGCTTTCCCTCAGGGACCTTTTCTGGAATATTTTGCCAGCAGGTATATATCCACGACGGCGAGTCCGCCATACAGAAGCGTAAACCCGAGCAGGGACCCCACCACCTGCACCGTACTGATCGATCTGGATACCGCATCGGCTGTCTTGAGCACACCGTAAACAATCCAGGGCTGGCGCCCCACTTCGGCAACTACCCAACCGAGCTGTCCGGCAATGTAAGGCAGCGGCAGGGAAAAAAGCGCAACCTTCAGGAAAGTCCGGTGTTTCTCCAGGCCGTCTTTCCCGGAAAGATAAACTCCCCAAAGAGAAACAAAGATCATGAGCATCCCCATGACAACCATAAGCCGGAAACTCCAGTAGGTCGGCAGAACCGGCGGACGCAATTCTGCGGGAAAATCCTTGAGACCTTTTACTTCGGCGTTGGCGTCGTGAAAGGCAAGGATGCTGACCATGTTCGGAACGTTCAGCCATTCAATGCTGCTGCGCTCGTTTTTTACATCGGGAATTTTAACGATACTCATGGCAACGCCCCGCTGCGTTTCCCATGTCGCGTCCATGGCAGCAAGCTTGGCAGGTTGGGTCCTGGCGATCTCGACACCATGCAAATCACCGCTGAAAGCAACAAGGAGGCAGGCCATGAACCCGAATATGGCGGCTGCCCTGAATGATCGTTTGAAAAATGTAATTTCATTGGCGCGAATCAGGTGCCACGCGGAGATGCCCATCACAAAAAACGCGGCGACGGCGTAACCGGAGGTGACCGTATGGAAATATTCGATCAAGCCGAAAGGATTAACCAGCAGGGCAATGAAGTCGATCATCTCGGCGCGAATCTGGCCCGCGGCATTTGTTACCAGATGATACCCTACCGGATGCTGCATCCAGCCATTGGCCAGAAGTATCCAGAGAGCGGACAGGTTGGTCGCGAAGGCGACAATCCAGATGGAAACCGCATGCATCTTTTTTGATATTTTATTCCAGCCGAAAACCCACACGCCGATAAAAACCGATTCGAGAAAAAAAGCCACGGTCGCCTCGATGGCGAGCGGAGATCCGAATATATCTCCTACATACCTTGAATATTCCGCCCAGTTCATCCCAAATTGGAATTCCATCGTAATTCCCGTGACGATTCCCAGAGTAAAGTTAATGAGAAATAACCTGCCCCAGAATTTAGTCATTTTCAGCCATGTCTCGTCATTCGTCATCACATAGCGCGTCTCAAAATAAGCCGCGAGGATGGAAAGGCCGAGAGTAAGCGGAACAAAAATAAAGTGGAACATGCCTGTTATGGCAAATTGCCATCTGCTTAAAGTTAAAACATCCATAATGCCTCCTTGCCGGAATATTTACGATTGTCCTTGTTGATCTAAATTAACAGAATCCTAAAAGAACCCTGTTACATCCATTCCTGAAAATCCTCACCCGGGAGGAGTTTCAGCATGCCCAAAGCGATTGATTCAAGCAACTCACTGATCGTCTCGCCGTCTGTCAGTTTTGTTGCCATCGGGTCACGCGCTCCGGGCGGAGAAAAAAAGTAACAATAAAAGATACTATCTCAATAAGATCTTTTTAGTCCTTTATTCGTTAAAAAAATTATTTACCCGCCAAATGTTTCAAGGTAACTTTTGATAATATATTCCTCATGTTTTTTTGAACATCCTTCCATATGGGATGGACGGTGCAGGTAACATCCCGTCTGCATACCCCTTCCGCCATAATGCAGCGGTTGGGCACAATCCTGCCTTCCACGGCTTCCACGATCTCGAGAAGTGTAATTTTACCGGCGGGACGGCCAAGCTGAAAACCGCCGCCTGCTCCGCGATATGACTTCACAAGCCCGAATTTGTTAAATTGTTGAAATATTTTTGAAAGAAATGTCTGAGGAATCTCCATTTCGGCGGCAATATCACCCAGCAATGAAATCTTGTCAGGCGGCTGGCTTGCCAGGTATACCATGCCTCTTATCGCGTAATCGCCTTTCCGGCTGATCTGGAGCATAATATTACTATCCTAATAAGACCTTTTTAGACCTATTACAATACCGGGAAATACTTGTCAAGAAATTTTTTAGAAAATTTTGGATATTCATTCCAGAATCGGCAATGGCGACGAGGCAGTGTCCGGGAATTTTCGCCGGCATGGCGAAAACTTCCTTTAGAAACGGGTTTATTACTCCGGCAATTAAACATACCCCCGTTGATATGCCGCATCGCATTTACGGCAAATCAATAACCGGAATGGTTCTGTTTAGCTGCCGGTGTATTAAGCACAATTTTTCAAATTGCTTATTTCTTTTTTCGTAAAGTCACCTTCTGTGTTGCCCGAAGCTTCAGGCTCTCTTCCCGCCTTCTTCTTTTGCGGTCCAGTTCCTTTGTCCGTTCTTTCGTGTGCTGGCTCATATTACCTCCTTAATATTGAACAAAACAATCAATTTAATTGCTGCATTTGCGGGGCGGATTCTGTCCTTCCCTGTAATCAGCCTTACGGCGGATATGAAGCACATACAGGATCAAATAAGCGACGCCGTTTCCTTACTTTTTTTACATCTGCGTTTAACTTTATTCGCCACCATGCGTTCAAGTTTCTCTTTTATTGCCGCGCCGCTCTGGGGTTCCATCTTTTGCGCGATATTTCTCAGAAACAGGGAATTCGCATAGTCATCCGTTACTTTCACAATATCTCCGGTAGTGTGTCCAAGCCATTTTTTCTTATATCTTACTTCCATACTATTCTTCTTTTCACGCGTGTCAACGTTAAGGAATACGCCGCCAAAACCTAGGCTTTGGCGGTATCATCCATGCTGTTCGGTTCGGCTGTATCTGATTTTTCACGGGGTGTGCTCAACTTGAAATTTGCTTTATACTGTCTGGCTATCATACGCTTTGAAGTTTTCGCCATTTGCTTTTGCTGTCTTGCTTTTTCTTTACTGGTCTTGCCAAAGTTGTACGCAGGCTTTCCCATTTTCAGACTCCTTTGTTTATCCTTCCTTCAAACGCTACCCAATATCCGGAAAAAAAAGAGGCGCTGCAAAAAAATAAAATTCTTATGAAATGCCTCTTTTTATCCAAATTTCAATTACACAGACTTCACGTTTTCTGCTGCCGGGCCTTTTTTGCCTTCAGTGATATCGAAACTGACACGCTGGCCTTCATTTAACGTCTTGAAACCGGCTGCTTCAATAGCGCTGAAATGAACAAACAAATCACCGCCGCCATCCTTTTCGATGAACCCGAAGCCTTTACTTTCGTTAAACCATTTTACTTTACCTTCTGACATTATGCTTTCATCCTCCTTTCATTAAATTGCCTTAAGTCGGATTTCCGCTGGTCAAAAAAAAACCACCAGGATTCCAAGAAACATGGTGGCTAACCTTTGTACCTCAAAATGTCTTAATCCAAACTTATATGCCTGCTTTTAATATATACATCTATTACCGAATGTCAATGATTATTCTTTAATTATTTCAATATTTTCCTGCGGTCTAAAAGCAACTTCCGGTAAACGTTTTCATCTTTTTTGCCTAACAGGCCGATGTCAATAGTGAATACCGTTTGTAAGGATGGATGCGTGTCAAAATTTCCGTCTAAAGATACTGTATCACCATAGCATAAAATGTCCTTTTATATTGAACTTTCAGAACGTGTTTTTTTCTCAAAAAGGCTCACGCAGTTTTTCCCTTTATTTTTCGATGCATAGAGGGCCGCGTCCGCCGCGTGAATAAGTTCCTCTTTTTCTTCCGAATGGATAGGATAGGTGGAAACTCCCAGGCTGATAGTCACATGCAGATTTTCATTGTTATGGGGTATTTCTATCTCGGCAACGCCCGCACGTATTCTCTCAGCCAAAACCATAGCCTGGCGGGAATCGGTTTCAGGCAGGATCATGATAAATTCTTCGCCGCCGTATCGTGCCGCAATATCGTCAACGCGTGCGGATTTCCTGGCAACGTTGGCCACGTCCTTCAATACCTTGTCGCCTAATTGATGGCCATAAGTGTCGTTGAAGGATTTAAAATTGTCAATATCCATCATCACAAGCGAAAACTTCTTGTTATGACGCAGCGAACGCTTCATTTCCTGATCCAGAAGAAGCTGGAAATAGCGGTGTACGTAGAGCTTGGTCATACCGTCGGTAGTGGCCAGTTCAAAGAGCCTCGCGTTTTCGATGGATATGGCGGCCTGAATGGAAAAGCTTCGGAGAATTTCCAGACGTTCAGGGGTAAAGGCATTCTCGCTTAAGTTGTTCTCCATGTAAAGGATGCCCGATAACTTGCCTTTGCTCATAATGGGAGTACAGAGTATGGATTTGCATTGTACCCGCATGATGTAAGGGTCGTTTATAAAGAGGCCTTCATTTACGGCATTGCCAAGAACAATGTCTTCCCCGCTGTGATAGACGTAATTAACGATTGAACGGCAGATATCATTACAATCCTTCAGCGGCGTTGATTGCATCACCAGAAATTCATTTTTATCCACATCTTCGCTTGCTTCAATAATCAATTCGCCATCGGATTCCAGAATCAGATAACCACGCTGGGCTCCGGCATTGGTAATGGACTCGTGCATGATCTTCTGCAGGAGACGGTCCAGCATAATTTCGCTGGATATGATTTGGGAGACTTTCATGGCCGTGGACAGGTCAAGCAATCTTGTGCTGCTTGTGGTTTCAGTGGCGCCGCTAATGGTCATTGTTCCCGAAGAGCCGCTGACTGTTATAGTTCCAGTCGCTTGCTGCGCTTGCTCCCGGGGTATCAATGACGCGTATTTTTCCTCCAGATCTTTGGCCTTGGCTGAAGCTCCCCATAATGAATAGCAGATGTGAGCCCTTTGCATGAAATATTCGGCCTCATCTTTGCAGGAATAATCCAGGTATAAGAGCGCCAGGCGTTCGCGGGCAATAGCTTCTATCTGTTGGTATCCGTTTTTCCGTGCGCCTTCGATAGCCTCATGATAAAGATGCTGAGCTTCCATGAAGCGTCCCCTGATTTTCATCATTTCCGCGGCGACAAGATCATATTTATGCTGGAAATTTTCAGGACAGGATTTTGCCCACATGCGCATCTTCATCTGGTTGGCTTTCAGACGTATTAAATATTTTGTTTTTTGCCGCAAGTCGGCTTCCGGATAAGATGCCGTAAGTGTCAGTGAATAATATAAATAGAATTCCGGTATGTGAAGATTTCCCAGCGCGGTTTTTCTATTCACAATCCGCTGCATTTCAGGGACAAGAGCGCGGCATTTTGAGAATTCACCGAAAAGATAGCTTATTCTCAGCCGGATAAGAGAGGAGTAGAATGTGCCGAGCAGATTATTTTCAGATTTATAATAATCAGCCTGTTCTTGCTCATTAAAACCATCACCGTCTAAACTGCCCTTACCCTCAGTCAAACCTTTGAGGCACAAACACATCCTTATATTTTCTAAATAATTACGCGTGATGAAAGGATCTTTGCCTCCAAGCTGAAAGTCCTTGTACTTTCCGTATTCTTCCAAAATGTCATCGATGTTATTTCCCAGCATGATGCGGGTCATGCCCAAAAGATTAACATTGTGACCGCTGAAGATAAGATCTCCGTTTTCAATCCCGTGTTTGTATCCGCTTCTGAAGTAATCAAGATCGTATTTGGCATGTTTCTTCCAATGCTGGACGAACATCGGAAAGGCAAATTCCACCCGGCATCTATTTTTTGTATCGGCAATCTTTTCATTAATTTTTAATGCCGTTACGCCAAACCTGTAACCATGCCTATAAAAGCCGAGGGAGGATCCTACGATAGAGCCCATGGCAATCAATGCGAAGGGAGAATATTCAAAATTCACTTCAAAATCTATCAGTTTATAAACGCCGTTTATTACTATATAGGCAAATAAATTCGGGTTGGAATAAAACGCTACCGTACCGGTATGAATTGCCAGATACGCGAAAGATACCAGTTCCCACAATTCCAGTTCGAGATTATCAAACGATTTTGAAGGATATCTGGCCTGATATTGTGCAGCCATCTGCTTTGCTTCATCTAAAGTATTCGGCAGGGTAACATACTGCATATCGACCAAATCTTCTATTTTTCTGCGGCCGAATTTTAATCTGAGCTTTAATAGTTCGATGCCCACTCGCGCATCGCTTACTTCCCGGGGCAGGTTGAAACCGAGCATCCTCATTCCTTCAGTGCCAACCTTCAGGGCGGCTTCATAATTTCCTTGTGTTGTGTATAAGATGATCATCAATGTGTGAACATTGGCCTTGTCAATATTCGATTTTGCGTTGCTTACGACAATATTAAATATTTTTTCGGCAGCGCTGAAGTTAAGATTGAGATACTCGCATTCCAGTGCCTCTCTATAGATGGAATACGTAAGGTCATAATGACTTTTCCAGCAATATTCAGGCAGAAGTCCTCTGGCGATTTTCAAATAATTTGAAGCCGAGTTGTATGCTGTCGATTTTTTTGCTTTCTGCGCAGCCTGTAAATTAAGCTTTGCCAGCATAATTTCTTCATCCACACTGCCCACGAGCCTGATTCCTCTGTTAAGCTGGTCGACAATATAAAATATTTTTTCACTAAGATTTTCAGTCCCGCTTTTTTTAAGAACATTACCGCCTATGCGATAATGCATTGCCTCCTTATCTTTTTCCGGAATCAGAGAATATGCCGCTTCCTGAATACGGTCATGATAAAACTTGTATATGTTCCCATGAACGCTGATCATATCTTCCTGAATTGCAGAGGTTAAATCGGCAAGAGTTTCGTCGATTGATTTTCCGGAGACAACCGATAATGATTCAAGGTCGAATCTGTTACCGATACAAGCGCATATCTTTAATATTTCCTGTGTTTTTGGGGGGAAATGGGAAATTTTTTCCGCCATGAATTCTATAACGTTTTCAGTGACCTGCATTTGCCGGATTTTATCTATATCCCACTCCCATCCTGTTTTTGGATTCAAATCCAGAAGATGATTATCATAGATATTTTTTAAGAACTGAATAACAAAGAATGGATTGCCGCCCGTTTTTTTGCTGATAAGTTCAGCCAGCGGCAAGGATTTTTCAGCATCACATACAAGGACATTCGTAATGATCAAATTGATGCTCGCCTCATTCAGGGGCCCCAGTGTCATGCTGTGTATTTTTGTGCCTTTATTCCGAATTTTATTAAGAGCAAGTGTGAGCGGGTGGGCATCATTTGTTTCGTTGTCCCTGTATGCTCCTATCAAAAACAAATATTTTGTTTCATAGGTGGTCATTAAGTTTTCCAGGAGCTTCAAGCTTGCTTCATCGGCCCACTGCAGGTCATCCAGAAAAAGCACTAATGGATGTTCCTCCGTTGTAAAAACATTTAAAAAGTTTTGAAAGACGATGTTGAATCTGTTCACCGATTCTTCCGGACCGATTAAAGGCAAGTCCGGCTGTTTATGGATGATAAGCTCCAGTTCAGGTATTACATCAGTGATGACTTTCCCGTTTGGTCCCAAAGCGACAAGAAGTTTTTCTCTCCACGATTGTATTTTCTCTTCGCTCTCCGAAATTATCTGCCGTATGAGTCCCTGAAAAGACTGGATAATGGCGCTGTAAGGAACATCCTTCCTGAACTGGTCATATTTACCAAAAATGAAATAGCCTTTTTTAGCAATGACCGGTTTGTAAATTTCATTAATCAGAGCGGATTTTCCTATTCCCGGCTGGCCGGTTACAAGCATTACGTCGCTTAAGCCTTTGCATGTCCGTTCAAAGCATCTCATGAGTTCTATTCGTTCATTATCACGATCTACAAGAGTGCGCGGAATATTGAACCGTATGGAAATATCTTTTGTTGCTATTGGAAATTCATCAATCCTGTTTTTTTGACTCAACTGGTTCAGGCATTCGTCGATATCAGCCATTAATCCCAGGCAATTCTGATATCTCTCCTCCGGATTTTTTGATAACATCTTTAAAATAATGGCGGATAATACAGGAGGAATGGAAGAATTCAAATCACCCGGAGATAAGGGCTGACGCGCAATATGCGAATGAATCAATTCCATCGGGTCCTTTGATTTAAAAGGAACCTCACCGGTCAGCATCTCATAAAAAGTCGCCCCCAGGGAGTATATGTCTGTGCGGTAATCCACGCCCCTGTTCATCCTGCCGGTTTGCTCCGGCGACATGTATGACAGTGTTCCCTCAATAACATCAGGATTATATAATTCATCGTTGGCATGCGTTAATAAAGCGGAAATGCCGAAGTCGGTTATTTTGACTTCACCATTCTCCGAATTGATTAAAATATTATCAGGCTTTATATCCAGATGAATGATATTATTCTTGTGAATTAATCCCAGTGTCTGGGATACTTTTGATGCAATCTGTAAAAGTGATCTTAATCCGATATTCTCTGCTTTTATTGTCTCTTTTAGTGATTGGCCGCCGAAATCCTCTTCGATGATGGCATACTTGTTATCATGCTCAACCAGATCAAATATTTTAATGATGTTTTGTATATCAAGTTGTCTTACAAGGTTATATTCCTGTTTGAATCGAGCAACTTCCGAAGGGGTTGGATAAACTGTCTTTAGCAGTTTAATGATCAACGGCCGTGTTTCATTTTCTTTATGTCCACGGTAAATGATTGAATTTCTGGTTTCGTGTATTTTTTCCAGGAGAATGTAATCTGCAAATTTTTCCATAATTTTGTATAGTTCAAATATTATATGTTTTCAAGTAGTTTAGGATAAAGTGCTTAAATCCATGATATTGCGTTAATCATCACAGATAAGTAAAATTACATTTCGATTGCTGCGACCCTTGCCCATCCCGCGCTTCCTCCTGCCAGCTTGACAGGAAAACAGGCCACTTTGAAACCAAATGGCTTGGGCAATGCATCAAGATTGGCGAGTTTCTCTATATGACAATATTCCTTTTTAATGCCCGCCTTGTGAGCCGTCCACAAAATGCTCTTATCACGGGTTTGGGTGAATTCATCCTTGATCGCGTTGAAGGGCCTGTCCCAACCCCACGCATCGATACCCATTACACGGCATCCCTGGTCAATCAGCCAGAGCGTCGAAGATTGCGTCATGCCGCAACCGGCCGTGAAATACTCCGGCCGGCCCCACAGCTTATCCGCTCCCGTCTGGATCAGGACGATATCCCACGGCTTGAGTGTGTATTTTATTTTTGCTAAAGCGCCTTTTACATCATCAACGGAAATACCGGCGCCCCGGGGCTTGTGCCGGAAATCAAGGACTACGCCGTCGTGAAAAAACCAGTCAAGGGGCATTTCATCTATCGTCCGCGCTTTTTTATTTTCCGATAACGGCGCGTAATGCCAGGGAGCGTCAACGTGAGTGCCGGCATGAGCGGATAACGATACAGCGTCATCCGCCCAGCCCAGGCCGTCCGCCATATCTTCCTTTTTCGCTCCGAATACCAGTTCAATTAAGGGCAAACTGGCATCATGCGTTTTATGCTCCACTTTCACAGGCTGGGGCTCGCTTAAACTGTCTTCCGTAGGGATGCTCAGGTCATATATTTTGGTCATTTAACCACTCCTCATTTTCTTCGCTTTTCCTCTCTCGGAAAAATATAACATGTGACATGAGAGTTTCGTCATTTTGTCTGTAGAAGAATTATATATATGTTACTCATTCATTTCCAGTTAAAATATCGCCGGGACGGGTAGAATTATAAAAATAGCATTAAGGAAAAGTCTATTGCTTGTTACACCTAAAAACGTTGTATAATCACAAGAGACCATTATTTATTGACAAAAGAACTGAAATTTGATTAATGACGCCTGCCGTAAAGATTCAATCTCTTTCTCGCGCGGGTGATGGAGTTCACCTTTAACCGCCTTTGCTGCTAATAACTCCTGCCAAATTACCGTTAAGGAGTTATTGCATGGAAACGATTTATCTTGTCGCAGCATTCTGGTTTTTTGCCGCTGTTTTATCAACTGTCTTTGCCAACCGCCTGAAGATCTCTATTGCCCTGATGGAAATCATCGTCGGTTCCATTATCGGATTTGCCGCTTTCCAGTTCGGCTTATTTGACAAACTGTCGCTCAATGCCGACTGGCTGAAATTCTGCACAGGTGTCGGGGCTATTTTGCTGACGTTTCTGGCGGGAGCGGAGTTGAATCCCGATGTCATGAAATCCAAAATCAGGGAAGTGTCCGTTATCGGATTGGTCGGATTTGCCGCCCCCTTCATCGGCTGCTCTTTGATTGCCTATTATCTTGTCGGCTGGAACCTGCAGGCCAGTTTATTGTGCGGCATCGCGCTATCCACAACCTCCATGGCCGTGGTCTATTCCGTCATGCTTGAATATGGATTTAATAAAACCGATTACGGGAAAGGCATACTGGGATCGTGTTTCGTCAATGACTTGGGAACTGTTATTGGCTTAGGATTAATATTTGCCCCTTTCACGTATAAAACAGTTATATTTATTGCGGTGACAATATCTTTAATTTTTATTTTACCGGTAATAACCGATTATTTAATCAAACATTTCGCTTATAAAACAGCAGCAATTCGTGCGAAATGGATACTTTTTGTCTTATTGGCAATGGGCGTTCTTGCTTTATGGTCCGGCAGCGAACCGGTACTACCCGCTTATATTATAGGCATGTTAATGGCAAGAACAATGGAAAAAGACGGTCATTTTGTCAGGAGGTTGAGAACTCTGACTGTCGGCTTTTTAACGCCCTTGTATTTTCTAAGAGCCGGCGCTCTGGTGTCCATACCGGCGTTGCTTGCGGCACCAGTTATCTTTCTTGTACTTTTTGGCGGCAAAGTTGTTTCCAAGATATTCGGTCTGTTTCCGGTCATTCATCGTTTTCGGGAGAATAAAGGGGGGAGATGGTACTATACGCTGCTGATGTCCACCGGACTGACGTTCGGAACAATATCCGCGCTGTTCGGATTATCGCATAACATCATTTCACAAGCGCAGTATTCCTTCATCGTAGGCGCGGTAATCGCCAGCGCCGTGATACCGACGCTCATCGCCAACAAGTTTTTCCTGCCGAGTCATCTGCTGGAAGCACCGATCTTGGATGATCAGGCGCCGGACGAAAAGGATATTATAAATAAGCTGTAAATTCACAAAGAGAGCACCCGGCTAAAAGAGATATTCATTTAAGGAAAATTTGCAGCCCTTTGCTGCAAGCCGCGGAGCATCTTCGATTCCGCCAAAGGTTCCCCGTTCATCGCCGGTTGTTGCTTTTCGATGTAAAATACATATTGACAACCAAAAACAGCCTTTCTATACTCCAGGCGAAACAAAGCAAGTTCCCATCAAATCCCAAAGAAAACAAATTAAATGAACTCTCAAAACCATAAACAGTTTAATGATACAAAATTTTCAAACTACAAGGCGATATTGAGAATTGTCGTAAAAAGCTTGTTGATCGTCCGATGACATGTTATCAAAAGAATCCACGGAGAGAAAATAAAATATGAGGCTTGCCTGCGTTTTCAATCCATTCAAATATAAGCTCCATGAGGAAAACCTGAGGATCGTCCAGCGGTATTTCGGGCTGTTCCCTCCCCTTTCCATGGCCTGGGTGTGCTCGATAGCCGAAAGAGCAGGCCACGACGCGCTGCTGGTTGACGCCCGCACATTACGCCTGACCAAAGAGGACGTGCTCGACCGCCTGAAGGAATGGAAACCGGACATCCTCGGTTTTATGATGACCACCTACATGTTTCCCGAAACGCTCGAGTGGGCGGTCTTCCTCAAAAAACATTTAAAGGTTCCCGTCATTATCGGCGGATATAACCTGAGGGTTTATCCGAACGAATCCGTTTCTGTGGAAGGCCCCGATTTCGGCTGCTTCAACAGCGCCTATTACACCGTGCCGCGCCTGTTCGAGGAACTGGAAGGACAACGCCGTTTCGATGACGTGCCCGGCCTGATCTACAAAGCCAATGGACAGGTCAGGATGACTTCTTACAGCAAGGATCCGAAATTCGACGATTACCCGAACCCCGCGCGGCATCTTCTGCCGAATGAGCTTTACGCGGAATTCACGACGGAGCGAAAGAACTTTACCGTCATGGTAACAAGCAAAGGTTGCCCGAAGGAGTGCCTGTTCTGCGAGGCCAGCCATACGCCCTACAACCCGCGCCGCCCCGAGACAGTCCTTGGCGAGATAGAAGAATGCTACACCCAGTATAACATTCGCGAGATAGACTTTTTCGACTACGATTTCTGCATTGACCGCAAACGCGTCGAAGCCATCTGCGATGGAATGATAAAAAGCGGTTTGGATATCACCTGGGCGTGCCGTACACGCATCGATTGCGTCGACGAGACTCTTATCCGCAAAATGCGGGCGGCGGGCTGCTCCCGCATCTACTTCGGCATTGAATCGGGAGTGCAGGAAATTCTTGACCGCCTGAACAAGGGCATCAATCTTCAGCAGATTCGCGATACCATTGAAATCACCAGGAGCGCCGGCATAAAGACACTCGGATTTTTCCTTGCCGGATCACCGGGCGAAACGCGCGAAACTTTCCGGAAAACGGTAAATTTTGCCAAATCGCTGAAACTCGACTACGTCCAGTTTTCCAAACTCACCGCGAAGCCTCTTACCTCATACTGGCGGCAGATGGTCAAGGATACCGGCTTCGACTACTGGCACAAGTACATCCTCGGCAAAGTAGAAGACAAGCCCCTGCCGCGGCCATGGACCGCCCTGACCAGTGAAGAGATTGATGCCATGACCAGAGATGCCTATGTAACGTATCATTGCCGCCCAATGTTCCTTTTCCACCATACCCTGCAAGTGAGAAGCTGGGACGAGTTTAAACGCAAACTCTTCGGGTTTATCGAGATGGTGTTCAGCCAGGAACGGGTAAGCACTATGGATAAAAACTTCGTCGCTTATCCTGAGGACAAGGGCAAGCTCTTATCCTATAAGAAAAACCTGAGATAGATAAAACTAAAATCAGTCTGTGATCGAATCTCTCTTAAAATGTGATTAGATGGAATCCGTTCTTCAAGGTTGATTGAATAACAAAAGAGCTTTGGCTGTAGATTGATATCCCAACCTTGTTGTTTCTCTCCATAATAATGTGTTGCCTGTTTTATAATCTCTCTTTATAATCTTTGTAAAACTTATTTGGGCAACAACCCGAAAAAGACTCGACCGAATTCCACCATTTAAGTCTGGCTGAATCCTGAAATTATTCTTTGTATAATTAACAGCTTTAAATAATTATTGATATTTTCATTACGATATTATAGAAATACGCGCATTAAACAATGATGTTCCAGTTTCATTTGCCTGCATTGGAATCTAATGGAGATTTAAGGAAACAGTGGCAGACCGCGTGTACAGACTCAAGATAGACATATTAAAACAAGACATCGCATTTATCATTAAAAGGAGCATTACTGTGCTCCTTTTTTTATTTATAATTTCACAATAATAAAACCTCATATGTCCTTCGCGGATTGGTGAAGTTTTTCTAATAAAGGAGAAGTGAAATGAAAAAAATGTATATGCTGCTGGCGGCAGTGTTTCTTTTCGCCGCGATGGGATGCAGTTCGTCTTCTAACACGTTATCATCGGCTAAAGCGATTACATCGTATTCTCTGGACGGAGTTGCCGGTGCAATAAATGAAACGGCAAAAACAATAGCCGTGACCATGCCGTATGGCACAGATGTCACCGCTCTTGTCGCGGCATTCAACACTACAGGCCAGAGCATTAAGGTGGGCAAAACCACGCAGGTAAACGGAGTAACGGCAAACGACTTTACCTCTGCGGTGGCCTATACGGTAACCGCGGCGGATGGCACAACGGCAATATATAATGTCGTTGTAGCCGTGGCGGCATCTTCGGCTAAAGCGATTACCGCCTATTCTCTGGCCGGTGTTCCCGGCGTGATCAATGAAACAGCAAAAACAATTACCGTGACCGTGCCGAATGGAACAGATGTCACCTCCCTGGTTGCATCCTTCACCACGACAGGCCAAAGCGTCAAGGTCGGCACAACGACGCAGGTAAGCGGGACAACAACAAATAATTTTTCTTCTGCGGTGACCTATACGGTAACCGCGACGGACAGTTCCACCGTGAATTACACCGTTACCGTAACGGTGGCGGCATCCTCGGACAAAATGATTACCGCTTATTCGCTGGATGGTGTGGGCGGAACAATCAGCGAATCGGGGAAAACAATAGCCGTGACCATGCCCTATGGAACAGATGTCAAAAAACTTACGGCAACGTTTACGATGACGGGACAGAGCATAAGCGTTGGTTCAACCGCGCAGGTAAGCGGGACAACAGTAAATGATTTTTCCTCTCTGGTGCAATATACGGTAACCGCCGCTGACAGTTCGACGGCGATATACACGGTTATTGTAACGGTGGCGGCGTCCTCGGCCAAAGCGATCACCGGCTATTATCTGGCCGGTGTGACCGGCACGATTGATGAAACAGCAAAAACAATAGCCGTGACCATGCCGTATGGAACAAGTATCAACGCGCTGGTTGCGGCATTTGCCACGACAGGTCAGAGCGTAAGCGTAGGTTCAGTTACGCAGATAAGCGGCTTTACGGCAAATAACTTTACCAATCCCGTGATCTATACCGTAGCGGCGGCAGACAGTTCAACAACGGACTACTCTGTTACGGTGACTGTATTAAAGAGCACCATTCCAAGAACCGGGCAGACCACATCTTATGCCACGGACGATGACGGCGCTTTGCAGAAAGGCGTTGTCTGGCCGAATCCCCGGTTTACCGATAACGGCGATCAGACTGTAACTGATAATTTGACCGGGTTGATGTGGACAAAAGACGCAAGCACGCCAACAGCCGGCTCCTGTACCGGCGGCGCCATAAACTGGACGTCGGCATTAAATTATGTGGCCTGCCTCAATACCAGTAATTATCTGGGGCATAACGATTGGCGGCTTCCCAACAGGACGGAACTACGCAGCCTTATAAACTACGGCAAAGCCGATACATCGGCCTGGCTGAATAATTCGGCCCAGGGTTTCAGCAATGTGCAGGCCGCATCCTACTGGACGTCCACCACGTATGCCGGTTATACCTCGACAGCGTGGAGGGTTCAGATGCAAGACGGCTCCGATACCGGGGGTGATAAGTCGAGCGCTTCTTACAATGCCTGGCCGGTGCGCACCGGACACTCCGGTGTGATTAGCCTGCCCAGAACAGGCCAGACCACATCCTATGCCGTCTCCGATGACGGGGATTTGCGGGAAGGCGCTGCCTGGCCGAATCCGCGGTTTACTGATAACGGCGACGGAACAATAACAGACACTCTCACCGGGCTTGTGTGGCTTAAAAATGCTAATTGTTTTGGTCCAAATATAACATGGGCACAGGCGCTTAATGACGCAAATACTCTCAGCAGCGGCAATTGCGGGCTTGCGGATGGCTCGAAGGCGGGCGACTGGCGCATGCCCAATAACAATGAAATGGGAAGTCTTGTCAATATAGGTCAAGCTTCACCCTATAGCTGGTTAGGCGCTCAAGGGTTTAGTTTTCCGTCCCCAGGCTATTATTGGACGTCTACTGCGTATGCCGGTGATTTGACCCAGGGGTGGTTAATCGATACGCTGTATGGCGAACTCATGTACGCTCCAAATACGACTAATAGCGGTGTACTCTATGTTTTACCTGTGCGTGGAGGCCAATAAGTCAATTGAAAATCAAGTTCGGGCGAGTCAAAAAGACTCGCCCCGAACTTAAGATTATAATTGCGGGGATTGCTTGTCCTGGCAATCCTTTAGCGGCGCGTTTTCCCGCCCTCAATAAAATGGACAACCGACAGAAACACATCAATCACACAGGGATCATGCCTGTTGCCGGTCTTAAAGCATAGCGTTTCATACAATGTGATAGGATTTTTCCCGATCAGGTCTTCGGGATGATTGATGCCGATTAAACGAAGATCGCAAGCCAATGACTCACCGATTTTCGGAAGATCAGTAATTTTTTTAATATATATATTTGCCTAACGATGAGTGACAAACCGGGCAACTCTCTTCAGCCAAGTCTTTTTAACTTGGCTATTGACCTTGTTTTACAATTAGGGTATTAATTATACAGTGATTTATCATTAATAATTAACGTCCTTCTGTGTGAGATATCTGTAAGATATCGGGGAGATAAACGTAAAGGACTGTAAAAGGAGATTCACAAAAATGAGTACAGAAATAAAAGCTCCGATGACCGGTAAAGTCATCAGTATCGTTGTTAATCCCGGTGATAAGATCAATGCCGATGACGAAGTTATCATCATGGATGCCATGAAAATGGAAATTCCCGTATATGCGCCCGTTGATGGAACGGTCAAGGAAATAAAGGTCAAAGAAGGCGATTCCGTAAAGACGGATCAGATCATGATGACTCTCGATTAAAAACATATCCTGTTTTCCATAAATCTACGGCTTGAAAAAAAATCAGAGCTTCAATCCGTAATCAACGCCATTGAATTGCTTTGCAGCAGTCCGCGAATATTTTTCGATTGAAGCTCTCCGCGGCAAGCTGCGTAGAATCTTCGATTCTCAGGGAACAATATTATTCCATATTCGCTTACTTACCCCGACGGCAAGCCGGGGCTTCTTACCATACTTGCAAAAGGGGGTACCCCCTTCTACCCCCTTTCCGCATCAATCTCCATTTTTCCGACCCTACCCCAATGAATGAAGAAGACCGGGTACAAAAAGAATGGATAATTTTGTCTTGACCTATTGTTAACAATTCATTTAATTGTTAACAATAATTCAGCAAGACCATACGACCATGCTGATAAATAATGTCCACTCAATAAACGGGAGGTATTGATTCATGGGATCAGGTAATGCTTTTTTGTTCATTTTCACCGGTTTGCTGGCCGGATTGTTAAGCGGTCTCATCGGCATCGGCGGCGGAACTATTATCATTCCGATTCTTGTAATTTTTTTCGGCCTTTCCCAGAAAATGGCGCAGGGGACGACACTGGCGTTACTGGTTCCGCCTATAGGAATCCTTGCCGCATGGACATACTATAAAGAGGGCTTCGTTGATTTTCCAATCGCGGCGTTGATGTGCGCCGGTTTCGTATTCGGCGGATTAATCGGCGCGAAATTTGCCGTCAATTTATCCAATCAGACACTGGAAAGAATATTCGGGATAGCATTACTGATTATCTCTCTAAAAATGATTTTCGCAAAATAAAGATTGGCAAAAGAATTCCTGATTTACAACTTAAAGGGAAATAAATATGGAATCTGGGTTTTCAACTCGTCTGTAAAAATAAACAGGCAAAGCAGGGTTACTGCCGATAGTGAAATTATCATCAGGGACGCGATAAAAAATTAATTTTCCGGTCTTGACAGGCTAAACTGGAATTCTTATATTTCCATCCGTCAAAAACCGTTTAAACAATAAAATTATTTTCTCTCAAGGAGGAAACACATAGTGGATAATGAAATAAAAATCATTGACGAAAAAGTAAAAGCCAAAAGTGAATTTATTGATAAAATCAATAAAACCATGGCCGGTACGATTATCGGCCAGAAAAATATTATCGACCGCCTGTTGATTGCCATGCTCTGCAACGGCCATGTTCTGGTGGAAGGCGTTCCGGGTCTGGCCAAAACCTTGATCGTCAAGACCCTGGCTGCGGCAATCGACGCCCATTTTTCGCGCATCCAGTTCACCCCGGATCTTCTTCCTTCCGATCTTATCGGCACCATGGTGCTCAATCCCAAAACCGGTGAATTCACCCCCCGCCAGGGGCCGATTTTCGCCAACATTATTCTGGCCGACGAAATCAACCGCTCGCCTTCCAAGGTGCAGAGCGCTTTGCTGGAGGCCATGCAGGAGCATCATGTAACCATTTCCAAGGAAACCTATCGCCTGCCCGAGCCTTTTATGGTCATGGCAACGCAAAACCCGATTGAACAGGAAGGAACCTATCCCCTGCCGGAAGCGGCCATTGACCGTTTCATGCTGAAGGTTACGATAACTTATCCCGGCAGGGAGGAAGAAGTCCGGATCATCGATGCGGCGCTGATCGGCGAGGAACCAAAGGTGGAAAAAATCATCAGCCCGCAGGAAATCATGGAAACCCGCGGCCTGATCAACCAGATATATATCGATGAAAAATTAAAACATTATATCGTTTCTCTGGTGAGCGCCACCCGACGGCCGGAGGAATTCGGACTTAATGAAATAAAAGGGTTGATTCAGTACGGCGCTTCGCCCCGCGCATCCATTTACCTGGCGCAGGCGGCCAAGGGCCACGCTTTTATCCGCCGCCGCGGTTATGTCACGCCGGACGATATCAAGAGTATCGGCATGGATGTGCTGAGGCACCGGATTATCCTGACCTACGAAGCCGAAGCCGAGGAACTGAGAGCGGAAACAATCATTCAAAAAGTTTTTGACGCCATTGAGGTGCCCTGAGAGCATGCTTGACCAGTCCATTTACAGGAAGATCAAACAAATAGAAATCCGTTCGCGCAAGTCTGTCAATCAGCTTTTTGCCGGGGAATACCGCAGTGTTTTCAAGGGACAGGGCCTGGAATTTCATGAAGTTCGCGAGTACGTTCCGGGAGATGATATCCGTTTGATTGACTGGAATGTCAGCGCCCGCCTCGGTTATCCGTATATCAAAAAATTCATCGAGGAAAGGCAGCAAAGTATAATCCTTTGTGTGGACATTAGCGCTTCTCAGGATTTTGGCTCCCAGAAATTAATCAAAAACGAAGCCGCGGCCGAAATCGCGGCAGTGCTGGCTTTTTCCGCGATCAAGAACAACGATCTGGTCGGCCTGCTTATGTTCTCTGACCGGATCGAAAAATATATTCCGCCTAAAAAAGGAAGACGCCATGTTCTGCAGGTTATCCGGGAAATACTTTCTTTTAAACGTGAGGGGAGAAGGACAGACATGGCACAGGCGCTGCGCTACCTGAGCAGGGTCAACAAAAAAAGCTCCGTATTGTTTGTAATTTCCGATTTTCTGGCAAATGGATATGAACAGCCCATCAGGATATTGTCGAAAAAACACGATCTCATTCCGATCATCATTAAAGATAAGATGGAAAAATCCCTGCCCGAACTGCCGGTGGTCTGTTTTGAAGATCCGGAATCGGGCGATTTGATCCAGGTTGATTTACGGAATGAAAAGCTGCGCCGGGATTATGAAGAAGCGGCCGCAGGAGAACTGGCGGATTTACGGAAATTTTTCCGGTCGCTGGAGATCGATCATCTGGAACTGGCCGCCGACGGCGAATATGTCGCTGCGCTGAATCGTTTCTTTAAAGCACGGGAAAAAAGGATAGCTCACTGATGCAGGAACAATTAAAAGATATTAAAGGTATATTTTACATTTTTGATTGGGGAACGTTCATGTTCTTTGCGCTTTGCCTGCTGGTGTTGATCCTCGCGGGGTATTTTCTTTTAAAATATTTACGGCGCCGGCGGTGGAATAAAAAAGATGCCGGTAAAGAAGCCGCCGCTCCCGCACGGCCTTTCGATGAGGTTGCACTGGATGCGCTTATGAAGATTGATCCGGTGGAATATTTTGAGAAAAGGAAAATTAAGGAATTTTATTTTGAAATAACCGAAATCGTGCGCCAGTTCCTGACCGGCAATTATCATATCGATACCATGGATAAGACTTCCCTGGAAATTATCCGGGAAATGGAACGGGTAGAGCGTGATTTTACCAAAGTCAAAAATCTGGACGCTTATTTTTGTGAATGCGACCTGGTGAAATTTGCCAAACTCCGGCCGGGGATTGCCGAAATGAAACAAAAGAAAGCTGAATCTGAAAATATTATAAGGAAATATTTGAAAAGGACATAGGTTATGCATTTCCAGAATTTCTGGTTTATTCTTTTATGGTTTGCGTTGCCATTCCTGTATAGATTTGCCGTGGTAAAAAAACCCGTCAGTCTGCCGCATCCCGATCTTTTGGGCAAGCTTAAGGGCAGGCTGCCCGATTTAAGGATCAGGACACGGCTGCCGCTATACCTGCGTCTGGCCGTTCTGATTCTCCTGATCCTGGCGCTTATGCGTCCCCAGCAGGGATATGTGGCCGACACCAGCAGCCGTAACGGCGCCGATATTATGGTGGCTCTGGATGTCAGCAGCAGCATGAACGCCGAAGACCTGAAACCAAACCGTATCACAGCAGCGAAGAATATTCTGGCCCGATTTATCGAAGGCCGCCCTCAGGATCGCATAGGCCTGGTGGTATTTGCCGGAAACAGTTACCTTCAATGTCCGTTGACCACGGATCACAATACGGTTTTGAACTATCTGGATCAGGTTCATATCGGCATGATCGAAGACAGCACCGCCATCGGAATGGGGCTGGCAACCTGCGTTAATCGTCTTAAGGAATCGGAAGCCAAGACCAGAATAATTCTTCTCCTGACCGATGGAGATAACAATGCCGGTGAAATTGACCCTGTAACCGCGGCCAAAATGGCGCAGGCTCTGGGCATAAAAATATACTCCGTAGGCATCGGCGATCCCAACGGCGCTCCTATAAAAATTCAGGATCAATTCGGCAGATTGGTCTATGCCCGCAACCCTGACGGCTCGCTATTCCTGACCAGGATGAACGAAGACGGCCTGCGCCAGATCAGCGCTGTCAGCGAAGGAGGTTATTTTATGGCGGGAGATGACAATAAACTTAAAGCGATTTTCTCCGCTATCGATAAAATGGAAAAAACCAAATTTGTAACAAAGGATGTTTTTATTTTTGATGAACATTTTGCCTGGTTTGTCTGGCCGGCGTTGATGCTGCTGATGCTGGAGTGGTTATATCGGCGGTTTTATTTAAGGAGTCTGCCGTGATTTTTGGAGAACCGCTATATCTTTGGCTGCTGCTGGTCTTGATCGGGCTGATTGCTCTGGAGATTCTGCTCTGGAATAAAAAGCAAAAGCTGATCTCCAGATTGTTTCCCGGCGATCTGGCGGAATTGATGCTGGGCCATTGGAACAAAAGAAATCATTTGATCAAACAGGCGCTTTTTGTCCTGGCAGTTTTCTTTCTGTTCATTGTTCTCGCAAGGCCGCAGTGGGGACAGAAGACGGAAGTTTCCGGCCGGATGGGAATAGACGTGATGATCGCCATTGACGTTTCCAAAAGCATGCTGGCCAAAGACATTTCGCCCAGCCGTCTGGAAAACGCTAAGAGCTCTCTTAATATGATCATTGATGAACTGGCCGGCAACCGCATCGGACTTGCCGCCTTTGCCGGATCAAGCTTCGTTAATTGTCCCCTAACGACGGATATCGGCGCGGTGAAATTATTTTTAAAATCCATCGACACGGATCTGATTCCCGATCCCGGAACCGATATCGGCGGGGCTATTCAGACGTGCATAAAGGCTTTCGGCAAATCAAGCAACAGCAAAGTAATTATTCTATTGACCGATGGGGAAGAGCTCAGCGGCTCGGCTGTCGCCGCGGCGGAAACGGCTCAAAAAGAAGGCATCCGCATATTTGCCGTGGGAATAGGATCACTGGAGGGAGCGCCAATTCCGGTTGAGGGCGGTTTTAGAAAGGACAGGGAGGGAAACGTCATTTTGACCCGGGCCAATCCGGAACTGCTTAAAGCTCTGTCTGAAAAAACCGGGGGCCAGTCATTTATGATCAGCAGTGACCAGGCCGGATTTCAAAAATTGTTCACGGCAATTTCGCTTCTGCCCAAGCAAAGAATTAAACAGAGTATGGTTTATCAGTACCATGACCGTTTCCAGATATTTGTTTTTTTAAGCCTGCTTTGTTTAGTGGCGGAAATGCTGATTTCGGAGCGAAAGGAATGAAAAAACCAATCTTCAGATTCAATAAAAAATCAATGATCCATCGGGAAGCCGGATACCGGTCATGGAAATATGTCATTTGTTTTTACCTTGCATCCATGATATTTTTTACGGCGTTGAATGCTTTTGCTCTGCCCTTCGAATCGGAATTAAGTCGCGGCAACGACCTCTATAAAAAAGGAGACTATTCACAGGCCGGGCAGGTTTACGGTAATATTCTGGAAAAGAAAAGAAATGACCGGAAAGCCGGATTCAATTTAGGGGATGCATTCTATAAAGAAGGAAGGTACAAGGAAAGCGAGGCCGTTTTTAAAAGCCTGACCGATAAATCCGTGGCTGAAGATTTACGCCAAAAAGCATTCTATAATCTGGGCAATTCCTTTTTCAAACAGGAAGACTATAAAAACGCGATTGACGCCTATGAAGAGTCGCTGAAGATTGACGCCAAAGACAAGGACGCGCAATTCAATCTTGATCTGGCCAGGAAAATGCTGGCCATGCCCAGGCAGGATAAAGAAAAACAAAAAAAGGATGAGCAGCAAAAGAAAAAGGATCAATCTCAGGACAAAAATCAGAACAAAAATAACGACCGGGATAAAAATAAAAACAAAGACAATAAGGATGAGAAACAACTAAAACCGGGCCAAATGAGCAAGGAAGACGCACTGCGTATTTTAAACGCTCTTGAGGATAAGGAAAAACATAAAGATCAAAAACTGAAGGCCGGACGAGGTGGGGGCGATGTTAAAGATTGGTAGGATAATTTTATTCATTGGTTTCGCGCTTTGTGCATACAGCTATACGTTTGCGGCTGATTCGACCTTCAGCGCCAATGTGGACAAGAACTCCGTGGCGCTGGATGACATCGTACAATACACCCTGACAATATCGGGAAACTCCGCCGGAAGTGCGCCCAATCCCGAACTGCCGAAATTCAGCAATTTGAGCGTTGTCAGCCAGTCCCAGTCTTCCAATTTTTCCATAATCAACGGCCAGATGAGTTCTTCCAAATCTTTTACCTACACGCTCCAGCCGGAAAAGACAGGCCAGGCTCACATCGGCCCGGCCTCTATCACCATCAGCGGGAAAACGTACACGACCGACCCTGTTAATATCACCGTCACCAAAGCTGAAGGCAAAAAAACGCAGTCCCGATCTCAGCGGCCCCCCGGTCCCTGGGATAATTTTGACGAATTCTTCAATGCGCATTCCGCGCGTTTACGCCAGCCGCAGATGGTTAAAGATCCTGTCAAAGTCGAATTGAAGGCTTCGCAGACCACTGTTTACGTCAACCAGCAGATTCTACTGACTTTCACTTTTTACAGAAGAGTCAATCTTTTCCAGAGCCCCTCGTACGCGCCGCCGGATACCACGGGCTTCTGGGCGGTCAACCTGCCCACCGAAAAGAATTTACGCGAAGTAACACTTAACGGCATCAAGTATGTGGCTCAGGATTTCAAGACCGCTCTTTTCCCGACAACCGCCGGAAATTTTACCATCGGCCCGGCAACCCTGCTCGTGCAGACCGATCCTTTTGCCACCGCGCAGACGATAAAAACCGAACCGCTGAAAATCAAAGTTCTGCCACTGCCCAAAGAGGGAAAGCCGGATAATTTTTCCGGCACAGTGGGAGATTACCAGATAGACGTCTCGCTCAAGAAAAATGAAATCGAGAGGGGTCAGCCTGTTCAGATAACGGCCAAAATCTGGGGAAAGGGAAATATTCAGACGATTTCCGAACCGGTCAGTTCTTTGCCCAAAGATTTCAAAAAACTTTCCGCAAGCGGCAAAGAAAACATGATCAAGGACAATTCGGGCGTCTCCGGCAGCAAGAGCTTTGATATCGTCCTTATTCCTTTGAAAGAAGGACGATTTACCCTGCCGCCTTTTGAGTTTTCTTATTTTGATCCGTCCAGAAAAGAATACCGCACCATAAAGAGCAGTGAACTGAGCCTGAACATTCTGCCTTCCACCGCACCGCTGCCTCAGGAATATGAAAAAGGCCTGGCGGCTGAAACATCTAAAAAGCGGATGGCCATTGTCATCCCCTGGGATAAAATCGGCGCTGCAGTCTTAAAGACAGGAACTTCCATGTTCTTCTGGCTGCCTGTTTCGGTAATCATTGTTCTTTTGATCCTCTTTTCTTTGTATAGAAAATATCAGCGGCAATTATCTGCGGATCCGTCAAAACTGCGGCAGAAGCTGGCGCTCAAGGTCGCTAAGAAGAAGTTGAAAAAAGCTTCCCAACTTTTAAAGCGCAATGATCTGAAAGAATTCCTGAGTGAAATATTTAACGCCACGGCAAAATATCTCGGCGATAAATACGGTTTCTCCGCGGCGGGCATAACTTCCGACGGATTAAGGGATATCTTGAACAGCAAAGGCCTGTCGCTGGAGGCGCAAAAGCAACTGGAGAACTTTATTTCCGAGTGCGACATGCTGCGCTTTACCCCGTCATCCCTGAGCCGGGAAAAAGCCATGGAATTATCGCGGGTGGCGCAAGATTTGATTGTCACGGTCGAAAAGCTTTCGTAATGGCGTCATTGCAAGGCGACCTTTGGGAGCCGTGGCAATCCCGTATCCCACGGCGTCTGAGAGGCATCTCGTAACGGGTGTAATGACAGACACTTTGATTCCTTTAAGATTTCCGGCAAGATTTTCTTGACATACAAGACCTAGTTTTTATAGACTCTACCTAATTTAAGAAATATTCCCACACTACTTGATACCGTTTCAAAATGATTTAGTATTGGTATGACAAGGATTGAACTATGAAAGGTCTCTTCGCTCGCAAACCCCTTCATCTCATCATGCAGGAACCGGAGGTCGAACAGCATCAGCTCAAAAGAGTTCTCGGACCACTGGGACTGATCAGCCTGGGGATAGGCGTTGTAATCGGCGCGGGAATATTTGTTCTTTCCGGTCATGCCGCAGCAGCTTATGCCGGTCCGGCAATCGTGCTTTCCTTTATCATTTCGGCAATCGGCTGCGCGTTGGCCGGGCTTTGCTACGCGGAATTCGCTTCCATGATTCCGATCTCCGGCAGCGCCTATACCTATGCCTACGCCACACTGGGAGAACTTCTGGCATGGATCATCGGCTGGGACCTTGTGCTGGAATATCTTTTCGGCGCGTCGACCGTCGCCGTGGGATGGTCGGGCTACGTCGTCAGTTTTCTGAAAGACTTCAATATCAACATACCGGCCGCCCTGTGTCAGACTCCCCTTTCCTACTCCGCAGCCGCGGGCTGGCACACAACCGGCGCCATTCTTAATTTTCCGGCTGTCTTTATAGTCGCGCTGATGACGTCGCTTCTGGTTATAGGCATCAAGGAATCGGCAGGCGTCAACAATCTTATCGTCATTATCAAACTTATCGTCATTGCTCTCTTTATCGGCGTAGGCGTTTTTTTTATCAGGTTTGCCAACTGGACGCCTTTTTTACCGGCCAATACCGGCCAGTTCGGGGAATTCGGCTGGAGCGGCGTGGTGCGCGGCGCGGGCGTTATCTTTTTCGCCTACATCGGCTTTGACGCGGTTTCCACCGCGGCGCAGGAAGCGCGTAATCCCCAGCGCGATATGCCTATCGGGATTCTCGGTTCGCTTGCCATCTGCACAATTGTTTTCATCCTCATGTCCGGCGTGCTTACCGGGATCATGAAATATACGAGCCTGTCCGTTCCGGATCCCATTGCCGTTGCCGTCAATGCCGCGGGGCCGGGCATTGCGTGGCTCAGGCCTTTCATCAAGTTCGGCGCCATCGCGGGACTGAGTTCCGTGGTGCTGGTGCTGCTCATGGCTCAGCCGCGGGTGTTTTTCGCCATGGCGCGTGATGGTTTGCTGCCGGCCGGTTTTGCCCGCGTACATCCACGCTTCAAGACGCCCTACATACCGACAATTCTCACCGGATGCGTCGCTATGCTGGTGTCCGGCATCTTTCCCATAAATATTCTCGGCGAGCTTGTTTCCATCGGCACGCTTTTGGCCTTTGTCATTGTGTGCGTAAGCGTTCTTGTGCTGCGCTACCGCCATCCGGAAATTCCGCGCGTGTTCCGTACTCCCTGGGTTCCCTTTGTTCCCATAGCCGGAGCCCTGGTGACCATGATTCAAATGGTTTTTTTACCACTGAACACGTGGATACGGCTGATTGTCTGGATGGCCATCGGCATGGTGATTTACTTTTTCTACAGCCGGAAACACAGCAGGCTGAGAATTTTATCACCCAAAGAGTGAGCTTCAAACTCCGCTGCAAATATTAAACGGTCTGAGAAGTCTTTTTTTACACTTCCCGATCCGCAAACTTAAGAAAAGTATTTTAAAAGTATCCAACGGATACCTGCAACACCCCGTAATTCAGAATAAAATTTTAAAAGGAGACACACATGAAGCTGGACAAGGATCTATACGCAATTGATAAAACACTGCTGATGAAAGCCGGAGACAATATCAGCAGAAAAGCGCTGGAGAAGATCGCCGCTTTACCCGGAAAAATCACTTATAAAGCGATAAAAGATACCTGGCTGATGAAGGATCTCATCAAAACGTTTAAAGACAAGCGATACACGAATATTCTGTATCCGCCCGAAACCAATCAAAAGATAATCCGTTCCATCAGCCGCATCAAAATGCCGGAAGAGATATTAGCCGAACTCGCCTACATGAAAAAACTGACGCCGTACACTTACCGCCATATCATGGTTATCGCCATACTTTCCGCCAAGGTATCTTTCGACTATTCACAAAGAAGCCATTACTTGCCGGAACTGGCCATGATGCTCAGCCTCTTCCATGATCTGGGCAAATCGCGCATTCCCCTGGACATACTGGATAAGCCCACGCCCGTCACCCTGCACGAACGTGAAGTATTAAGCTCGCATCCCCTGATCGGCTACGTGCTTCTGCATTATTATTTCGGCAATCATTACAAGAAATACGCCTTTTCCTCGTTCCAGCATCACGAAAGGCTGGACGGTTCCGGCTATCCCCTGGGAATAAAAACACTCAACAAGTATTCCAAGTTGATAGGCGTGGTCGACGCTCTCGACGCGCTCATATCGGAGCGGCCTTACAGAACCAGCCCGTTTTCACTCCGGGCCGCTATCGACCTTCTGCTCGATGAAGCGGAAAAAGGGAAATTCCACAAGGGTCTGGTACGCACTCTTATCGCGTATTCCCGCAGGGAAATCCCCAGCGCCAAACTCGTCATAGCGGAAAGAGGACGCGATCAGGCTCCTGCAGGAAATTCCTACGGCATAACCGCGGAATCTTAAAGCAGGGCATGAACGAGTATGCCCTGAAGGGTTAATATCAGCTGATTGCAGTTACCGAAACCAATCATTAGTTAGGAATTGGTGTAATTTATTTTGCCGCATCCTTCTTCATCAGTTCCTGATATTCCCTGGTCACTTCGTAAGCCGCGTAATCAAAAAGCAGAATGGTGCGGTTCAGGGTGTCCATAGCCTCCTGCTGGGCAATCCCCGAACTGAAAATCAGTTGAAACTCGGCATAGAGCCAGATATGCCGTCTCATCAGTATCAGCGCGTAAATAGTCTCCTTCCCCGGAATGCCCATCGCGTAACTTTCCCGCGCATAGCTTCGAAAATACCTGCATACATCATCCGTAACTTTTTCATCAAGAAACATCTTGCTGAAATTCTGATAAAACCGGACGCATTGAAAAATTATCTTCTGTTCATCCAGATTTTTATACGTAGGTGTTTTGTCATTACTCTTGACATCCTTTACCCATCTTGCCGCAATCTTGTCCGCGTGTTTTTCTACCAGCTCTAAATATTTAACAGCGTATGATTTCATTTTAATCTCCTTTCCTTCTGAAAATAACTTGCCGGAATTTTATGAATTGAATCGATCCTCTCATCCTGCCCGTGGTTATTGACGCTGCAGGATAAGCCTCTTGACGAAGATCTCTTCGCGCTCCATCTCCTCAATCCTGTCCGTGATATACTTTTTCGCTTCCTCGCGTTGAGGAATAAATATCTTCTCCAGGGCATTGACGCGCCGCTGCACCTTTTTTAACTCCCTCGACAGCATGATGACGGACTTCGTGACGGTCGCGTATTGGGCAAGCACTTGAAGCGCCTTTCTTGACTGCGCCTTCGCATCGTCATAAACAGCCGTCGTTTGCGGCAGGGTGACCGCGAAATTAATATTTTTGAGATCGAGCCCGATATTCAACAACTTCAATCCCATAAGCTTTGTAAAATCCATATGGAGAAAATAGCTCCTCATTTCGAAGCCGCTTTGCAGGGTGATGACCTCGGAACCCATGTCAACGGCGGCTTTGCGGTAGGCCGCGTAGAGCTTATTCAAAATCTCCTGAAACTCGGCCTCGATCCTGCGAATAACGTCAATCTTGCGGACAATTTCCATAGCCAGAATCTCCCGTTTCTGGTTGAGCAGGTCGTAGCCTTCATAGGCGAAAGCCAGGTCTTCCTTGAGTTTTCTGAGCGATGATTTTGTCGGGGGAAGTTCTATCTTCGGCATTTCTTATTCTCCCTTCGTTTGGGCCTGGGGCATATAATATCTCTGGATATCCTCTCTGGCTATGCGATACAGTTCATCGCGGGGCAGCAGGGAGAGCATCTTCCAGCCGATATCGAGCGTCTGCTCGATCGATCTATTCTCCTCGTAAGCCTGGCGCAAAAATATTTCTTCAAACGCGCTCCCGAATTTGAGATAAATCTTATCGAGTTCGGAAAGTTCTTCCTCTCCCACAATCGCCGCCAGCGCCCGTATGCGTTTGACTTTCGCGTAGGAGGCAAAAAGTTGGGCGGCCACCTGGCCGTGATCCTTGCGCGTTCTTCCCTCCCCTATTCCGTCCTTCATCAGTCGGGAAAGTGAAGGAAGACCGGCAATGGGCGGATAAATTCCTTTGTTGAAAAGCTCCCGCTCCAACACAATCTGGCCTTCGGTGATGTAACCGGTCAGGTCAGGCACGGGATGGGAAATATCGTCGCTGGGCATGGTGAGTATCGGCACCTGGGTGATGGAACCCCTGCCCCCCTTGAGCCTTCCGGCGCGTTCATACACGGAAGCCAGATCACTGTATAGATAACCGGGATAACCTTTGCGCGACGGTATCTCGCCGCGCGAACTGGAAAGTTCCCTGAGCGCCTCGCAGTAATTGGTCATATCCGTCAGGATCACGAGGACGTGCATCCCCTTTTCGAAGGCCAGGTGCTCGGCCAGCGTCAGCGCCGAACGCGGCGTGACGAGGCGTTCGATGGAAGGCGAATCGGCAAGGCTTAAAAATATCGCAGAATGCGTGAGAACGCCCGACTCTTCCAGGGAATCGATAAAGAATCTGGCCACGTCGAATTTCACTCCCATGGCGGCAAAGATGACTGTGAATTCTTCTTTGGCGGTCAGAATTTTTGCCTGCCGCGCTATCTGGGCGGCAATGCGGTTATGCGGCATGCCGCTGCCCGAAAATATGGGAAGCTTCTGGCCCCGGATAAGGGTGTTCATTCCGTCAATCGCGGATATTCCCGTCTGGATGAAATCCCGCGGATATTCCCTGCTCCAGGGATTTATCGGCAGGCCGTTCACATTCATCATCCTGTCCGTGATGACCTGTGGTGCGCCGTCAATCGGCCTTCCGAGGCCGTCGAACACTCTTCCCAGCATGTGGCGATCCACAGGGATCTCCAGCGCCTTTCCCACGAAGGTGACCCTCGTTTCCTGCACCGAAAGACCGCTTGTTCCTTCGAACACCTGCACCACAGCCCTTTGTTCGTCCACTTCCAGCGTCTGGCCGACACGTACCTGACCTGCGGCATCGCGTATCTCCACGATATCGCCCAGGCCGACGCCCCTGATTCCATCAACAAAAATCAATGGGCCGGATATTCCCGAAAGATTCGTATATTCGATTTCCGCCGACATTTTATACCCCTTGTGATGGCGATTTCAGCTCCGCCAGCGCCTGTTCCAGATTTTTCATATATTCGTCAATCTTTTCCAGTTCCTGATCCGGAATTTCGGATTTAAGCCGCACGATTTCCGAGACAATATCAAGCGCGGCAATATCCTTGACGTGAACGCCCTCACGCACCCGCTCCATGCCTTTTTTGTAAAGATAAAGCAGGCACTTCAGAAGCTTTATCTGCTTTTGGGGATTGCAGAATTTATCCAGAGGATCAAAGGAGTTCTGCTGCAGGAAGCCGTTCTTGATCATCTCGGCGCAGAAAAGAATATACTGCTCCGAGGGAGGCAGCGCGTCGCTGCCCACAAGTTTCACCACCTGTTCGAGCCGGTGATCCTCCAGCAGAATATTCATGACCTCATTTCTGGTGGCCAGCCAATCATTGTCGAGATTCTTCCACCAATCTTCAATATCGATGAGGTATTCGGTGTAGCTGTCTATCCAGCTGATGGACGGATAGTGCCGTGCGTCGGCAAGCGTCTTATCCAGCGCCCAGAAGCACCGCACAAATCTCGAAGTATGCTGTGTGACGGGCTCCGAAAAATCTCCGCCGGGTGGAGACACCGCGCCGATAATGGTGATATCGCCGTCCCGGCCTGAGAGCGTTTCCACCAGGCCTGCCCTCTCGTAGAATTCGGCAAGCCTTGTACCCAGATACGGCGGGAAGCCTTCTTCGGCGGGCATGTCGCCGAGGCGGCTCGCAAGTTCCCTGAGGGCTTCCGCCCAGCGGGAAGTGGAGTCGGCCATTATCGCCACGCTGTATCCCATGTCGCGGTAGTATTCCGCGATGGTCACACCGGTGTAGATGCTTACTTCCCTTGCGGGCACCGGCATATTGGATGTGTTGGCAATCATGATTGTACGCTCGATCAAAGGCCTGCCGTTTCTTTCATCGATGAGTTTCGGAAATTCGGTGAGGACATCCGTCATCTCGTTGCCGCGCTCGCCGCAGCCGATATGAATGATGACATCAGCGTTGCACCACTTCGCCAGAGCATGCTGTGTCATGGTCTTCCCCGTGCCGAACCCTCCGGGAATGGCGGCGGTGCCTCCACGGGCGATGGGGAAAAATGTGTCAATGACTCTCTGTCCCGTGATCAGAGGCACGAAAGGTTTCTTCCGGTTTTTACTGGGACGCGGCTTGCGCACCGGCCAAAACACGGCAAGCTTACCGTTGTAAACGCCTGTACCCGTATCAATCGTATAAATTTCATCCTCTATCGTGTAGGCTCCGGCCGGGACAATCCGGGTCAATCTTCCGGAAATCCCCGGGGGGACAACCACCCGGTGCACAACAAGCGGACTCTCCTGTATCTCTCCCACGATAGTCCCCTCGTTAATGTCGGCACCGGCTTTCACCAGCGGCTGTAAATCCCATTTTTTACTGATATCCAGCGGGGATAATTTTATCCCCTTCCTTATATAACTTCCGCACACTAAAGATATGCCGACCAGCGGACGTTGAATGCCGTCGTAGATATTGGCAATAAGACCCGGCCCCAGAAGAACGGAAAGCGGCCGACCATAGGAAATTACGCTGTCACCCGGTTTAAGGCCGGTGTTGTCCTCATAGACCTGAATGATGGTGACCTCATTAACAAGCCTGATAACTTCGCCGATAAGATGGTCGGAGCCCACCTCGGCAATATCATACATTCTTATTCCGGCAAGCCCCACTGCCTTGACAATAGGACCGTTTACCGCGATTACTTTTCCTGTCAATACCTTGTCCACATTCACGCCTCAGGGTTCAACTATTTTATAACCGGTTCCCGTTCATTGCCTGATTGCTCCATCAGAATCGCCATGACCTTTTGACGAATTAAAAGAGATTTCCTGAAGGAAATTCTTTCTATCGTGTTGTTGAAGATGCGGCCTCCCGCCTCATCCCATATGATGCATCCGCCCCACAAAATGCCCGGGTCTCCTTTAATGACTATATTCGGATTCCGGCCTGTGGCCTCAATGGCCGCGAGGATTTCCTTTTCGAAAGAGAGGTCTTCAGGGTTGATTCTTATTTCCAGGCCGGTTGTAATTTGTTTCACAGCGCCGCATACCGCATCAATCAGAAATTGTTTGTAAAGCGGATTGTTTCGTATCTCTTTCACAACCTCACCGACAATGCGGTTGATAAACTGCTCCACGCCCCGGAGATCGAGTTTACGGCGCTCAAGGACAGCCCTGTTTTCCAGTATGGAGAGTTCCTGCTGAAGGCGTGTTTCTGTTTCGGCTTCGATCTGCTTTGTGAAGCTCTCCATTTCGGCGGTATAAATCCCGTCGAGCTGCCTGATCTCCAGAGCTTCTTTTTCTCTGATGGCGGCGATGGCCAGCGCGGATTCTTCCCGAATGGAATTTTCCAGTGTTGTGTTGTCCATATCCAATCCTTACAAAGATATTCCTAACGCTTCGGATATATAACTCATCGACGATCTGCAAAACCCTTCCGCATCGTCAATGCCGGGGATTTCGATGATCACGGGGCTTGGCATATTGAGGTTGATCTCTCTTATCCGCTCTTGAAGATCATGGGTCAGATCGTTCGTCATCAGTATGATGCCGGCATCCTTTTTACCGATGATCTCTTCGAGTCTTGCCGAAGCATCAACAGGTGCGGCCTCCACGCCTTCCACCCCGGAGAGGCGAAAAGCGCTTACGGTATGCATGTCCCCGATGATATAAATTTTTTCCATATTATAATTTATTAATAATCATGATGGCGATTATCAGGCCGTAAATTGCGATCCCTTCAGCCAGACCGAGGAAAACCAATGTTCTTCCCATAAGTTCCGGCTTCTCGCTTACCGCGCCAATGGCAGCCGATCCTATTCTGGCAACGGCAATGCCGCTGGCGAGACAGGCCAATCCCACGGCCAGCCCGGCTCCTATGTAGGCCAGTCCCATCCAGTCCGCTCCCGCCTTTGCCGGCTCCACTCCGGCAGCATAAATAAACTGCGGAAGAAGAAGCCACACGGATCCGGCGATCACCGCGAATCCTAAAAAACCTGACAACTTTTTTCTGGTCATTTTAAACCTCCGACGCCTTAATTTTTAACGTAAAAGGAGCAAACACAACCCCCTCCCCCTGGAAAAATTTACCGAAAAATTCATAGTATTCAAGACGCAATGATTGAATACCGCAGATCAAACCTTCAAAACCGATGATAAAGATATTTCCGATGACAATGATGGTGAAGGCTCCAACGGATTTCATGGAGGGATCGGCCATGCCGGCAAGCGTATAGGTCACAATGCTTAAGCCTGCATGCGAAAGCGCGAACGCTCCCACTCTGATAAATGATATCGTGTTGGCAAACATGCTCAAGGCGATCTCCACAATGTCCATGACTGTTTCAATGATATATTCCGAAATGCTTTCAGGTTTTGCACTCTGAAAAAGCACAGGACCAAGAACGCCCCTCAGGGAAAAAAGGATCAGGGGCAGGATGACAAAAGCGCTAATCGCCCACATCACGGGAAGCCTTCCGCCGGTTTGAAAATTTACAGCGGCAAGCACGACGAACGCATAAGTGATAAGAATGGCGAGACCCCGCTTTTCCAGGAGCGCTTCGGTATAGTCCGCGTTAAGGATACTGTTGATTATGTTAATAAAAAGACCGATCAGAATGAACACGATTCCCATCAGGATGGTCATGGCAAACAGTTTCATAATATGCTGCGTCGGCTGAAACCAAAACGCAGGTATTATACGCTCGCTGGAAAACACACTGCCGTAGAGCAGGCCGCAGACGGCGGCGGAAAGTCCGCAGGCAATCAGGATTCCTGCCGCCTGCGCCAGTTCTTCTTTCGCCTTTTTCCGGCCGTACTTCTTCAGGAGTATGCCGCAAAGCACAATCACCAGTCCCTGGCCGAGATCGCCAAACATGAGGCCGAACATAAGAACAAAGGTGATGGCGGCAAGCGGCGTGGGATCAATTTCCCGGTTGGATGGCATGCCCATTGTTTTCACCAGAAGCTCGAAAGGCTTGAAAAGCCGCATATTCAGCAGACGCACCGGCGCGTCCGGGTCTTTGCGCTCGGAGAAGATAAACCTGTTGCCGCAAATACCCCTCAGGATCGTAAGCAATTGTTCCCTGTTCTTTATCTCCATCCATCCCGTGATAAACAAAGCCCGGGCGGAAAATAGCGACATGCGCATTACTTTCAGCATTTCCTCATAGGCGCGATAAGCGCTGCTTAATGCTTGGAGTTCCCGCCCGCTTTCATCTTTCAGGCGATTCAAGTATTTTTCAATAATTTCTTCACGCCGCCTCAGATTCTCCATTCGTTTTTTCAGATTTTCCGGGAGCGCAGGACATACATCGTCTGATTTGTCCGTAAACCCGTAGTCTTTCAGAAACCGGATCATCGCCGGTAAATCCGCGGCCAAAGCAATACCGCACACATAGTTGCCTGCAGCCGCAAGCCTAAAGCGACCGTCAGACGGAATATCCCCCACTGCATTTTCCACCGTGCCGAAAACAATTTCAGCAAGCCGGGCTTTTTTGATCATGGACGGATCGATGCCCATCTGACCCAAAACATCAATATATTCTAAATGCCGGGCAGCAACCTCCCGGGCGCCCCGAATCTTTGCCTGCAGCCTCACTGCCCGTCCGATGATCTTTTTTGTCTTCGCGACAAACGCCGCATCTTTGCTTTTATCGGCAACCGGCAGGGATGATTCAGCCTCCGCAGAAGAAATTTGCAGAGCGTTCAGGGCATACTCCGTTCCCTCTACAATATCCCTGGTCAGAGCTTCCTCATCCTGCAGCCCGCTATCCGCTCCTGAATCGCCTTGAGGAAAACGGGACAGATGAATGATTCCCGCCCTGCCCAGCGCGAAATACACTTCGGAGTAGAAAACCTTTTCCAGGGCAATCGTAATTTTGCGTATATCCGATTTTACAAACATCGCCCTCACCGGTCACATATTATTGTATTCAGGATCGCTTCGTCAGACATTCCGAAACGCCGGCCGTCGACAATGCGAAACAGGTTTTTGATCTGATAAAAGAGCAGCCACAAATAGGCAACGACACAGTAAATGGAATAGAAATCCTTGTGAAACATGGATGAAACCCAGACGTAATAACTCTGTTCAAGATGGCGCTCGATATCAACCACAGACGGTTCTCCTCCGCCGCTTTTGCGTATCTGTTCCAAATGCCGGTTTTGCTCCTCCTCCACAATCCTCACCTGAGACTGCGCGTTGACGCTGAACAGCTTATTAAATTTCGAGAGATGTGAACGAATCTGTTCATCGCTCAAGTGATAATAAAATTTAAGCCTGTAGGACCAGATAACCGTCAACACCGCCACACGCCTCAGAACCATTTCCTGAAATTCTTTCCTGGCCTCGCCGGAAAGCGCATCCGATGAATTATAAAGGCCGCGGGCCGCGCTGATATCCAGATTAATCTCCATCCGCAGATACCCCCGTAAATCTTTGAGATCAATCTCCGGAAAGATTTTGGCGATGAGCGGTTTTATTTCATCAGGCGGCAGGTTTTTCTCCAGCAGTTCCTTTTCCAGAGTGGCAAAGGGACCGATATCATACCACTGCTCCAGGCTTTTTTTGCCATAGGCCTTTGCCAGAAGGATCTTCGCGTTGTGGATTTCAAATTGACGAAGGCAGGCGCGAAAAAGCGGCGCATATTTATCGTATGCCCCGGCAATCGCAATGACAGGGGCGATCTGCTCCCGGAAAATATTTTCCCTGGCTTCGATCAGATCGCGCGGCGGGAAAGCAGCCGCCTGCTGCTCCCTGAGCATCGAGGCGTAATCCCGCAAAGAAAGGAGACGGCCTCTCATGGCGTAAATACGGGCATGAAGATAAGCTTCATCAGCATAATTTCGCATAATTCCTTAACTCGCAAGAAGGATGGAAATTATATCTTTTTTTATCGCCTCGCTCAGCGCCGGGTCATGAAGACGGCTTTCGCTTTGCTTCAGGACGGCGGCAGTGGCAGCCTCTGTCTTTTCTTTTGCTTCCTCAACGGCCTTTGTCAGTCTGGTATTTTCTATGGATATAATCCGGGCGCGTTCGCTTGTTTTCTTTTCTTCCAGAACGCGTTTGTGAGCTTCAACATTTTTTTCGTACTCAAGCCTGGCCTGCTCAACATCGGCAGAGCACTGCTTTTCAATTTCAACAATCCGGGTGATCACTTCATCCATATCCGCCACCCAAAGTTTAGCCTGGCTAATTGTTGAGCGTTTCTTTTCGCACGGTTTGAAAAACCTGTAGTACGAGCATTCAGGTTCGCTTATCTTCAGCGGGTCTGAAGACCCGCTCCACGTGCTTCATATATAAGAACTTTCCTTAACTATATTATAATAATTACAGACTGTTATGTCAATGGGATCCTGGCTGCAAAATATTGTGTCATTCCGTTTAAAGTATGCGTGATACGCTACAGAAAAACACTTCTAATGTCCCAGAATAACGTCTCCGGTATTCGTGATAAGTTTCCCCGGCAGTTGAAAAAGCCGCAGGAACATATCTTCAGTTCCTTTGGCAATGGACTGCACCGGGATGAGATTGACCTTCGGGTCATCCAGTTTTCCTTCAACCTTGAAATGGACGGTAATCAGGTTGCCCTTGTCGTCGGTAACAAGCCATCCCGCGATGGGAATTTTCGACACGATTTTGTCAATGGTATGCAGCGGATGAATGCCGATGATATCATCTATCTCGTTTTTGACCAGATCGATTTTACCTTTGCTGGAAAACTGCATGGCATCGCTGTCCATGAATAAATCGTCCCAGGACAGGATACCGTCCCTGAGAGTCGCATCGGCGGTAATAGAATTATAGGGCATTCCATTTGAGGCCATATCGGGTAGCTGGAATTTAAACAATTGATAGATATTGAGAATGGAGAATATCTTGGAAAGGACGGAAAACCTCTTTAGAGTTCCCTTTTCCGCCCGGAGTTTAAATGTCCCCACGGCCGTTTTTTTGAAATCGTCGGCATTGCTGCCGATAGCGGCTATATCTCCCGTAAGCGACATGTTGCCGGTAAAAAATCGGTTTCCAAATTTGATATAATTCTGAAGCTTTTCGAGCGACAGCCTGTCCATGGAGAAATTGAATGCGTAACGGTTCGGAGCGTCGGGACGAATATCCACCCTGCCCTTTGTTTTAAGATTACCGTCAAACACACCGGCTTCCAGTGTTTCGATGTTCAGGATTCCTCTATTATATTTCAAGGCAGCGCTTAATTTTTTAAAATCGATATCATTGAACACGCCCGCGTCCACGCGCAGAACCGCGTTCAGTTCCATATTGGAATTGGAGGAGGATTTTTCGCCCGGCCTCAGCTTCGGATACTTCTTCATGGCTATAAGGCCGGCGAAATCATCCCATCTGATATACGGCGAAACCAGGGTCATATTAATCTTCGGATTGTCAAAATCGCGGATATCTCCCGCCATGTTGAAAACAGATCTTCTCGACCGGAACGACAGCCTGTCCACGCGGACATGTTTATCTTCGATGTACACCTGTCCTTTTATGTCACGGAAAAATTCCTGGCTCTGCAATCCGATATCGGCAGATTTTAACGACACGGCATCAAACTGACAGGCGGTTTTCAACTGATGGAAATCATCGGCCCTGCATCTGGCTTGAAAGGGACTTTCACCGATGGTGGCCTTGAAAAGCGATGTGGACATTCTATTACCCTGGAAAAGGGCATTCCCCGTCAATCCCTTCACGGGCCTGATGCCGCCCGAAGGCTTCAAGGAAACATTGGTCAGAGACAAACTTCCCTTCCATTGAAGGAAAGGAATATCTTCCAGATTTCCCCGACCGGTCAGAGCGACGAGACCCGTTCCCGCCGGATCAAGCTTCCGAAGGCCCGGCAAAACCCCGACTGCTTCATGAATATTAAACGCCTTTGAGCCGACATTAACAGTCAGAGGACTTTTGCCTTTGAAGGGAATCATAACCTTTCCGCTTACAACGAACGGCGGAAGATCATATTCAAAAGAAGGGATTAAAAAACCACCCTTATTAATTATAATTTCAGCATAAATCTGATTGGGTCTTCCCTGCGGTTTTTCCAGAAGATCACTATAGGCATAATTGTTATTCGCCAGATCCCATTTGGCCTTTATATCAAAATGATCATCCGGACCCTGCGCCGATAAATAAAGAACTGAAGAGGGGTTATATTTTAAATCGCGTAATGTATCTTTTCCGAAAAGCCACAGAAGTTCATCCCGCGTGGGGATAAGGTTCATGTTCACGACGTAAATAGACGGCCCCGGCCGGCCGAAATCGGAAATGGCTCCTTCCACCGTGCAGGGCGAAGCGCCGAAACGCGCCTTCACTCCCTTGAGCATAAACTGTCTGTTTATCAGTTCCAGTTTACCGTTAATGTCGTGAAAGACAGGCGACGAGCCTCCCGGCGCAAAAACGGCATTATCGGCCACGCCCCGGATGGTAAGAATACCGGCATTTTCCGGTTTCAATATATTTTCTATCTGGCTCAGTCGTCCGATCAGTTTCCCCTCGACCAGCCGGAAATTCCCATCCTTGATGTGCTCCTCGATAAAATCGCCGACACCGCCCGGAATAATTCCCCATGGAACATAAGACCGGACTTCTTTAAAGGAAAAATTGGAAGTAACGGCGTTTGCTTCCAGCAGGGGATCATCCTTGTCCATATCACGCAGAGAAAAATTACCGG
>JBEKJX010000001.1:0-36527 GCA_050011015.1 Smithella sp. | reverse complement strand
TTAGCTAGAATGTATTTAGGAGTAATGCCGTAGGTATAGTCATTTGTCTCGGAATATTTGTAGGAATACCATGATTCCATATTAGATTGATTATCTTTGTTACCATACAGAAAATTAATTTCGAATTGTCCCCATGCTCCCCAGAAAGATTTAATGCCCAAATTGACGTTGGTATATTTATTTGAACCATCATCGTCTGGAGTTGCTGTACTATACAATATCGGTGGGAAATTCTGGTATTGTCGCGGATTTTGCTCCATCTGTGCCTGCGTCAGAGCGCCCGGCATTTGATAATCCGATTTATCAAACGAGACATCTAAAGAAACATTCAACAAGTCGGTGGGGGAATATCCCAAATCAAAACCGCCGCCCTGCGCGGAATATTTTGAACGATCCCGATAACCGAAGGAAAAGTTATTTTCCCCTTTTACTGCGTATGTCCATTTACCGGTGGCGCCGGTTACGCCAACCCGTTCGTCGTTGAGACCATCGCTCCCCATAATAATAGACGCATTAATTTTTGGTTCACCCTGTCCCTTCTTGGTAATAATGTTGATCATGCCACCGATGGCCGAATCGCCATAAAGGACACTGCCCGGTCCCCGGACTATCTCTATTCTGTCTATAGTGTCGACCGGTATTTCCATCCAGTTGATTGAAGACATATCCGTCCGGTTTAAATGGACGCCATCCAGCATAATCAATGTTTTTCCGTAAGGATTATCTCCACCGATACCGCGCATGTCGATGTACGCTTGAGAGGCATTACCGCTGTAAGTGCGAAATTGAATGCTTTCGAGTTTATCAAGTACATCAACGATAGTTGTTGCCCCGGATTTTTCGATTTCTTCAGCGGTAATAACGGTGACATTGGCCGGGGTTTTGCGGACTTCCTGCGTGTCGCGTGTGGCCGTAACGACAACTTCTCCCATCGTCACAACTGTTTCGGGTGCATAATCATTTTTATCCTCGGTATCAAGTGTGACGGACGCGTCAGGCGCATTATAATTTTTACTCTCGGCATGTAATTGTGAAAAACTGACTACGGAAAACAACAGAACTAAAAATAAGACTTTCTTCATGGAGCTTCTCCTTTCCCCCTCGGGAATAAGTAAGTTGGACTACCATAAAGTTTCCTGACTTGCGGCTCCCTAGTCTCCACTCCTTCCCAATGCTTAAAGCATCAGTGGATTAACGTGGATTTCGTTCCGCTTACAGTTGCGGGGCAGCGCCGGATTTTAACCGGCTTCCTTTATTGGCAATCTTCGCTAATTAGCTTGTAATTAGCCTAATCAGGTCAACAATGTCATCCGGGGCAATCCGTTTTGCGGATTTTGATCCACCAGAACATTGACATCGTAAACCTCTTTTATGTTCGCCGCGGTAATGACTTCCGCGGGCATTCCTATAGCATAAATTTTTCCGGAATCAAGTAAAATTATCCGGTTTGCGTTTTGCGCGGCCAGATTGATATCATGAGTAACAAAAATTACGGTGAGTTGTTGCGCTGTGTTTAGCTGCCGCAGCAAAGCTAAAAACTGAGCCTGATGTTTCAGATCCAGGAAAACGGTACTTTCATCGAGCAGCAATAATTTTGGCTCCTGGGCCAGAGCGCGAGCAATCAGCACTCGTTGACGTTCTCCTGCGCTGAGCTCGTTAAAACGCCGGGCGGCAAAAGCAAGCGTGTCCGTTTTTTCCATAGCTTCATGGACTATCCGGTAATCTTTTTTATCCTCAAAACGGTATCTGCTAAAATGCGGGAATCTTCCCATCAGCACAATTTCCTCCGCGTAAAAAGGGAAAATGACGGACGTATCCTGCGGCACGATAGCGACTTTTCGCGCAATTTCTTTTCGTGACCATCGGCTTGTTTCTTTGCCGTCAATAAGCATTTGCCCGGCATTGGGAAAAAGCGTACCGTTAATAATTCTTAAAAGAGTGGTTTTACCGGAACCGTTGGGCCCGATAATTGCCGCGATTTGTGCTTCATTAATAGTAAATGAAAGCCCTTCCATCACAGGCTTAGTGGGATAACTGAAGTTTATGTTTTGAGCGTTGATTATGGGCATAGCTAGCGCGCCGTCCTTTTCAAAAGAAAGATGAAATAAGGCGCGCCGCAAAGCGCCGTTATGACTCCGACAGGCAATTCAGCCGGCGCGAGAATAACTCTGGCTATGGTATCGGCAACAATCAAAAATGACGCGCCAAACAAGGCCGATACCGGCAAAAGCAAACGGTGATCGGAACCGAAAACAAGGCGCATCAAATGCGGCACCATAATACCCACAAAACCGATGATGCCCGCCAAAGATACTGCCACGGAAATAATAAGCGAGGTTACGACAAGCAGCCATTGCTTCGTTTTCTCCACATTGATCCCTAAATGCATGGCGGTTTCTTCGCCCTGCACAATGATGTTCAGTTTCCGAGCTTGCGCGTAAAGCAGTATAAAACCGGCAATAAGGCAGAAAGCCGCAACGTAAACTTCCCTGCTTGATGCCTGCGAAAGATCGCCCATCAGCCAAAATGTGATGCTGCGCAATTCCATGCTGTTGACTACTGAAAGAAAAAAGAGAATGGCCGCGGAAAAAAAAGCGTTCACGACGACGCCGGAAAGTAAAAGCGAATTATCCATAAGAGGCCCTCGGGTGCCACCGGCAACAATAAACACTAAAAATACCGTGGCCAGCGCTCCCACAAAAGCCAGCAGCGGCACACCCAAATAAAAAGAACCCGCGCCAAGAATAATGCCTATAATCGCTCCGAGGGCAGAGCCGCCCGATATTCCCAAAATATAAGGATCAGCCAGTGGATTGCGCAGAATCGCCTGAAAAATAACTCCGCCAATAGAAAGGGACGCGCCTACAATTCCCGCGAAAACAATCCGCGGCAGGCGTACTGAAAATATAATTAATTCTTCTTCGGAAGACAAGGACAACTTTCCCGTAAGAGCATTGACAAGGGAACTAAAAACTTTCCCCGGAGAAATATAGACGCTGCCCACTAAAAGAGAAACAACACAAATCACGAGAAAAATTAAAGTCATCAGGGCGCTGATTTGCAGCACCCGCGCTAAAGTTACTCGGCGGTAAATGGGCGTTTTCCTCCTCTATGTTTTATTGACTTATATCTTCTCTTTGTTTTGTTTTCCACCACAAAAAGTTTAACAAAATCTCAATGAGCTTGCCTATGACTTATCAATCCTGACAAAATCGGTTATTTCTTTGAATAATAATGGGGCGGCGTACATCGGCCAATCGTTATGACCAGCGCCTTTGATTATCCACATGCGTTTTCTGCCTTCGGGAAGAGAGTCATACAAATTAATCGCGTGTTTAATCGGCAGGATCTCATCACGCTCGGCTCCCACAACGGAAATTTTGTTTTTAAAAGATTTCAGATTTTCAATACTGTCATACTTGTCGGTCAAAACCAGCTTCACGGGCAGAAAAGGAAACATCGATTTGGCAACAGAAGCCAGCGTGTCCCAGGGCGTAATTAATATTATACCGGCGATGGGCTTTGGTGGTTGTTTTGCGACGGCAGCGGCAACACCGCAACCCAGCGATTCTCCCGTAAGATAAAGTGGTTCTCCATATTGTTCGTACGCCAGGCGGACAGTTTCCACGCCATCGGCAACAAATGGTTTTTCTCCCACCTTTCCGGGACGCCCCCCGTATTTAGGATATTCAGCCAGGATTACGCGGAAGCCCAATTCTATAAAAGGCGCAAAGTAGAATCCTCTGTCAAGCGCCGTGCCGCCATTGCCGTGAAAAAGAACAATGGTTCCATTAGGCGCGGACGCTTTATGAGAGGCGATTAAACCCTGATAATCCGTAGCCGTTGCCTGCCAGAGCTTCATATTTTCATACTCGAGCGCTTGCGCGGCAGGCCACTCCCCACTGGGGAAATAAAGAAATTTGTTCTGCATATTACAGCCTCCCAAAAACCATTATTGTAAAGATAAATAATAAATTTATTTTAAATGTCAGTCTCATTTAAGCTGATAATCTGAAGAACACGTGTTATTTAGACAAAAGCGTAACAAATCTGATTCTTTTGTAAAGAAGAAATTTGAAAGAAAATAAATGTAAAGATCATTGTATACCGTTTCGATTTTTTTGGATAATGCGGCGGCAAGGAGGAGGCTCCGCAGGCGTATATGAACATACGTCGAGGAAGCCGACGACGAGGCCAACAAAGTTAGCCGAAAAAAGCGGAATGGTATGCTTCTATTTCAGTTCCATGCAAAACTTATCAATCTTCTCCGGCGGCGCGATGGGATAATTGCCATTAAAGCAGGCCAGGCAAAAACAATCTTTGCTCAAGCCCGTGGCCCTGATCATACCTTCCACTGTCAAATAATGCAGCGAATCAAGACCGATAAAATCGGCGATGGCTTTTTCGTTTTCTTTTTTCGCGGCAATCAATTCGCCCTTGGAGGAGAAATCAATGCCGTAGGGACAGGGATAGAGTGTCGGCGGACAGCTGATAACCATGTGAATTTCTTTCATTCCGATGCCGCGCAGATTTTGCACACGGCTGCGGCTGGTGGTACCGCGGATAATGGAGTCTTCCACAATCATCACTTTCTTGCCGGCTAATAATTCCTTTACCGGATTTAATTTTACTCTGACGCCGAAATCGCGCATCAGCTGGGTCGGCTGGATAAAGGTTCTGCCGATGTAATGATTACGAATCATGCCCATCTCAAAAGTAATTCCGCTTTCTTCCGCGTAACCCAGAGCGGCATAAACGCCGGAATCAGGAAAGGGCATGACTATGTCCAGGTCCGGAGTGTATTCACGCGCCAGTTCATGACCCAGTCTTTTACGGTACATATAAACATTCTGACCGAAAATCTGGCTGTCGGGACGGGCAAAATAAATCAGTTCAAAAATGCAATGGCAATGTTTGACGGGCGGAAAAGGTTTCAGGCTCTTACAGCCTTTTGAATCTATGATGATGATTTCGCCGGGTTCGACATCGCGTACATACTGCGCGCCAACCAAATCAAAAGCGCAGGTTTCCGACGCAACAACCCAACTGCCGTTCAGCTTTCCCAGCGCGAGCGGCCGAAAGCCTCGCGGATCACGGGCGGCAATAATTTTATCGCGGGTAAGCATGATTAAGCTGTACGCGCCTTCCACGCGCGCGAGCGCAGCAGACAACGCTTCTTCCAAACCATTTTTCAAATTGTGCGCCATCAAATGAATGATGACTTCGCTGTCCATGGTAGATTGAAAAATAGAACCGCTGCTTTCCAACTCTTCACGTAATTTCTGCGCGTTGACAATATTGCCGTTATGCCCCAGCGCATAATATTCATCGCTGAAATGAACCAAAAAGGGCTGGGCGTTGGAAAGAGTGGAGGAGCCGGTAGTTGAATAGCGGACATGCCCTATGGCCATTTTGCCGGAGAGTTTTTGCAGAGTCGCCTCTTTGAAAACTTCGGAGACCAGTCCCATGCCCTTGTGTTCCGATACATTACAACCATCGGAACTGACAATGCCGGCTGATTCCTGACCACGATGCTGCAAGGCAAAAAGACCGAAAAATGCTAATCTGGCCGCATCCTCATGGCCGTAAATGGCAAAAATGCCGCATTCTTCGCGAGGCCCGCCTGGTTCATTTAAAGCTTCTTCAAATAAAGATGACATATAGCCTCTCTCTTATCCGCTCAAGCGGATTGATTAAAACACAAGTTCTTAAAAAATTCTCATCCCATCTTTTAATTATATATACGGCCTTACAAAAAGTTCCAGAGGCAAGGCGCGCAAAACATGAGGAGTGCGACGTACTTTTTGCGCACATCGAAACAACGAATGATGCAGCGCAACGCAGCATATGGCCTTTTTGCAAGGCCGTCATTTATGGTACTCCTGCAACGGACATACTTGCCAGTCCTCGGCAATAATTGCCGCTACCGCTTCGCACAAAGCGCGCGCTCCCGCGATAGTCGTGGTGTAAAGAATATTATAAATAAGCGCGCCCCGTCTGATATGATAAGCATCTTTCGAAGATTTACGCCCCAGGCTCGTATTGATTACCATTTGGATATCGCCATTCTTTATCAAATCAACGATGTGAGGCCTGCCTTCACTGACTTTAAAAATAACTTGAGCGTCAATGTTGTGCGCTTTCAGATGTCTGGCCGTGCCGCTTGTCGCCACGATTTTAAATCCCATTTCCTGAAAAGATTTCGCCACAGGAACTATCTTGTCCTTATAATAATCATTAATGCTGATAAATACACTGCCTTTAGCCGGCATTTTGAATCCGGCCGCCATTTGCGATTTGGCAAAGGCCATACCAAAGGAACGATCTATCCCCATAACCTCGCCTGTTGATTTCATTTCCGGCCCAAGCAAAATATCCACGTCGGGAAAACGGTTGAACGGGAAAACAGCTTCTTTAACCGAAACATGTTTGGGAATTATTGTTTTGATAAAACCAAGTTCTTTCAAAGATTTGCCTATCATTACTTTTGTCGCCAATTTCGCCAATGGTACGCCAATGGCTTTGCTGACAAAAGGAACCGTACGTGACGCGCGGGGATTTACTTCCAGCACATATAATTTGCCGTCTTTAATGGCGTATTGAATATTCATCAAACCGATAACATTGAGTTCCGCGGCCAGCAGTTTAGTTTGCTTTTCGATCAGTGCCAGAATATCGGGAGCAAGGGACAGAGGCGGTAAAATACAGGCGCTGTCTCCGGAATGAATGCCTGCTTCTTCTATATGTTCCATGATGCCGGCAACAACTGTCGTCGTACCGTCGCTCAAGGCATCCACATCTATTTCCACGGCATCTTCAAGAAATTTATCAATCAAAATGGGATGGCCGGGAGAAACGAGCAGTGCTTTGGCCATAAAACTGCGCAGCGTTTCGGGATCATAGACGATTTCCATGGAACGGCCGCCCAATACGTAAGATGGCCGTACCAGCACCGGATAACCAATGCGTTCGGCGGCAAGGAGAGCTTTTTCCACATCCATCGCCGTGTCATTATCCGGCTGGTTAAGATTTAGTTTGTGAACAATTTCCTGAAAGCGGTCGCGATTTTCCGCACGGTCAATGGCATCGGGAGTTGTTCCGATAATGGGCACTCCCGCCGCTTCCAGGCCGCGCGCAAGATTAAGCGGCGTCTGACCGCCAAACTGGACAATCACTCCATCAGGCTTTTCGGCCTGGATGATATTTAAAACATCTTCCAGCGTCACCGGTTCAAAGAAAAGCTTATCAGATGTATCATAATCCGTGCTGACCGTTTCGGGATTGGAGTTGATCATGATACTTTCACAACCTTCTTCACGCAAGGCAAACGACGCATGAACGCAGCAATAATCAAACTCAATTCCCTGGCCAATACGGTTGGGTCCGCCGCCGATGATCGCAATTTTCTTTTTCGTAGAGGGTCTGGTTTCGGTTTCTGTTTCATAAGTGGAATAATAATATGGCGTGTAGGCTTCAAACTCCGCCGCGCAGGTATCCACAAGTTTATATACGGGAATAATTTTTTCTTTTTCGCGCCACTTACGAATCTCGAGCTCGGTCATTCCCCAGAAAGCGGCCAGGGCGCGATCGGCAAATCCCATTTTCTTTGCTTCTCTGAGTAATTCAGCGGAAGGAGGCAATTTCTTTAACTCATCTTCAGCTTCCACAATTTCTCTGATCTGATGCAAAAACCAGGGATCAATTTTAGTTAATTCATAAAGTTCTTCAATTGTCATCCCGTTTTGTATAGCCGCGGCTATATAAAATAATCTTAAAGAATTTGGTTTGATCAGTTTGCTTTTGAGAAATTCATGCTGATCTTTTAAACCGGCAGGCAAAGCCTGCCCCAGAATGAAGCGGCCGATTTCCAGCGAACGGATGGCTTTTTGCAGAGCCTCTTTAAATGTCCGCCCAATGGCCATGGTCTCTCCGACAGACTTCATCGATGTTGTTAAAAAATCTTCCGTTTCCGGAAATTTTTCAAACGTCCAACGGGGAATTTTCACAACACAATAATCTATCGTCGGCTCAAATGAAGCCATCGTCTCGCGCGTAATGTCATTGGGAATCTCATCAAGCGTATAGCCGACAGCAAGTTTAGCGGCAATTTTAGCAATGGGAAAACCTGTGGCTTTGGAAGCCAGCGCTGATGAACGCGAAACACGGGGATTCATTTCAACAACGATCATTTCACCGGTTTGCGGATGAACGGCAAATTGTACATTGGAACCGCCTGTTTCCACACCGATTTCCCGCATGATGGCGATGGAGGCATCACGCATAACCTGGTATTCTTTATCGGTTAGGGTCTGCGCCGGGGCAACCGTTATGGATTCGCCTGTATGTACACCCATGGCATCAAAATTTTCAATGGAACAAATGATGACAACATTGTCAGCCTTGTCGCGCATTACTTCCAGTTCGTATTCTTTCCAGCCTAGTACCGATTCTTCAATCATAACTTCGGAAATCATGCTGGCATCCAGTCCTGACTTGGCGATTTCCATCAGTTCTTCACGATTATAAGCCACACCACTGCCAGTTCCACCGAGGGTGAATGACGCGCGCACAATAATTGGGAAGCCAATATCATCGGCAATTTTCATAACTTCTTGCATCGAACGTGCAAAACCGCTCTTAGGCACGCGCAATCCGATTTTTTCCATAGCGTGGCGGAATTTTTCCCGGTCTTCCGCTTTATGTATAACATTCAGCGCCGCCCCGATCATTTCCACGCCGTATTTTTCCAGCACACCGCTTTCCGCCAGAGCAACGGCAGTATTCAATCCTGTTTGTCCACCTAAAGTGGGAAGCAGCGCGTCCGGCCGTTCACGGGCAATAATTTTTTCCACTGCTTCTGGCGTGATCGGCTCCACATAAGTACGGTCGGCCATTTCCGGATCGGTCATGATAGTTGCCGGATTGCTGTTGATTAAAACAACTTCATAACCTTCTTCGCGCAGAGCCTTGCAGGCTTGCGTTCCTGAATAATCGAATTCACAGGCCTGGCTGATAATAATCGGGCCGGAACCGATAAGCAGTATTTTTTTTATGTCATTTCGTTTTGGCACTTATTTTACCAATGTGTTGAATTTTTCAATTACCTGATTTTCCCATCCCTTTTGGGGATGTTAAAAGAACACTTCCTTATTACTCCCACTCAATCGTGCTGGGAGGTTTTGAACTTATGTCATAAACAACTCTATTGACGCCGCGCACTTCATTAATAATACGATTGGAGATCCGCGCCAGAATATCATGCGGCAATGGCGCCCAGTCGGCAGTCATGGCGTCATCACTGGTGACAGCCCGAATGGCCAGAATATTTTCATAGGTGCGCTGATCTCCCATAATACCGACGCTCTTCAGAGGTAAAAGAACAGCGAATGATTGCCATAGTTTATAGTAAAGGCTATTGGCGCGAATTTCTTCCAGTAAAATTGTATCGGCATTGCGCAACACCGATAAACGCTGCGCAGTGACATCACCAATAATACGAATAGCCAGTCCCGGACCGGGAAATGGCTGCCGCCAGACCACATCATCGGCCAGACCCAGTTCTTTGCCCAGAAGCCTGACTTCATCTTTGAACAAGTGCTTGAGCGGTTCGACTAGTTTGAGATTCATCTTTTTGGGCAAACCGCCGACATTATGATGCGATTTGATGACCGCACTTGGGCCGCCAAATGCTGAACGAGATTCAATCAGGTCGGGATACAAAGTTCCCTGCGCCAGAAATTTCACATTTTTTATTTTGCGCGCTTCCTGATCGAATACTTCAATGAATGTACCGCCGATAATCTTTCGTTTCTTCTCAGGATCGGTCACGCCTTTTAATTTTTTTAAAAATAGTTTGCCTGCCCGCGCAAACCTTAAGTTGATTTGGAGGTTTTTTTTAAACATCTCCATGACGCGTTCGGCCTCACCGGCTCTCAATACGCCATTATCCACAAAAACGCAGGTGAGTTGTTTGCCAATAGCCTTGTGCAGCAAAACAGCGGCGACAGAAGAATCAACGCCGCCGGAAAGTCCAAGAATAACCTTCTCTGATCCTACCTGCTGGCGAATTTCTTCCACGGCATGGGCGACAAAAGATTTCATTGACCAGGATTTTTTGCACCGGCAAATATTAAACAGGAAGTTGGCCAGCATTTTTTTGCCGGACTGCGTATGAACAACTTCCGGATGAAATTGCAAGCCGTAAAAATTTCGTTTCGCATCTTCGGCTGCCGCAACCGGAGTATTCGCCGTCGATGCTGTAATGACAAATCCCGCAGGCAGTGTGCCGATAGAATCGCCGTGACTCATCCAGCTCTGTGTTTTTTTATTCACGCCTTTAAAAATGCCTTGTTGTTTTTTGACGTTGAGTTCGGCAAATCCGTATTCGCGCTTGGTAGAGCCGATAACCTTGCCACCTAACGAATCCACCATATATTGTAAACCATAACAGATGCCCAGAATCGGAATACCCAGACTTAAGATGCCTTTATCTACGCGTGGCGATCCTTTGGAGTAAATGCTGGCCGGTCCACCCGATAAAATTATACCTTCGGGCCGAAGGGCTTTTATGGCGGCTATAGAGATTGAAGGCGGCTCAATCTGGCAATAAACATTGTTCTCTCTTACCCGCCGGGCAATCAATTGATTATATTGGGAGCCAAAATCAATGATTAAAATCATCCCGCCCCCTCCTTAGCTTTTTGCATCATTTGAATAAACTGCATAAACAAATATTCCGTATCGTGCGGTCCAGGCGCGGCTTCCGGATGATACTGCACACTCATCGCCAAAGACATTTGCATTCCTTCGGATGTTCTGTCATTCAAATTATGATAGGTCCTTTCAGCTTTCTTATCCACCGATTCCGGATCAACAACAAAACCATGGTTTTGAGAAGTGATTTCGACTCTACCTGTATCCACATTTTTCACAGGTTGATTAATGCCATGATGACCGAATTTCAATTTGGAAGTATTGCCGCCAATCGCCTGACCAATAATTTGATGCCCCAGACAAATGCCAAAGACCGGAATTTTGCCAATAACGGTGCGTGTCGCATCTACTATGTAAGGCAGAGCAGCCGGATCACCGGGGCCGTTGGAAAGTAAAACACCGTCCGGCTTCAAAACAAGAATTTCATCGCCTGTAGAAAAGGCAGGCAGAACAATAACTTGACATCCATTATTTTCCAGTAGACGCAAAATATTATATTTAACGCCGCAGTCCAGGACAACGACGCGCAGCTTTTTTACCGGTTTTCTGGCGGGTATTTTACTTTGAGAAGGCGCGCCATTTTTCCATAAGTATGGCTTTTGGCAGGAGACCTCTCTCACCAGATCGCGCCCGACCAATCCGGGATAAGCTTGAACTTTCGCCAACAGTTCGGAGATGTTTTTTGTTTCAGTTGAAATAATGCCTTTCATGGAGCCTGACAGGCGCAGGCGACGGGTTAAAGCACGGGTGTCAATGCCCTCCAAACCGATTTTGCCATGATCTTCCAGAAAAGATTTGAGGCTCTGGCGCATCCGCCAGTTACTGGGATTAGGCTGATATTCCTTGACAATGAACCCTTCCAAATGAATACCGGCAGATTCCATATCCTCGTCATTTATGCCATAATTACCGACAAGAGGATAAGTCATGGTGACAATCTGGCCTTTATAAGACGGGTCGGTAATGACTTCTTGATAACCGGTCATGCCCGTGTTAAAAACAACTTCACCCATAGTTTCGCCGTTGCCCGCAAAGGCAGTCCCTTCGAAAACGCTGCCATCTTCCAGGACTAGCAAAGATCTACGTTCTTTTCTTAAGAGCGACATTGTCAGGAACTTATCCCCCGGCAGAACTAATATCTTGAGGCTTATTCAGGTAATTCACACGCCTCATTGGTGGGAAGTGTTTATCTTTTTTTTTCGGTCTCGTCAATGATTAAAGATGAAGGGAACGGTTTTAACCGTTCCCTTCATCATATTATATTGTTATTAGCTGATAAAGAGCATCTCCCAGAATTTTGGTAATGGCCATGTTTCATCGTCAACCAAACCTTCAAGGGCATCAACATATTCACGAAGCTCGTCCATCTTGGTTTTGACCTTGCTGCAAAGCATCTCTGCTTTTTTCGCTTCGTCGTGAATTGCCGAGGCAGCTTCGACTTTAGCTAAAATTTCTTTATTGGCAGAATAAATCTTATTAACAGCATCTAAAATTCTCTTTAATATTTCTGCCTGGCCGGAAACAACCGCGGCATTTCCGAGAACCTCTTTTGACCCGGCAATAGCGTCAGAAAGTTTCTTCTGATAGGCCACTGCCGAAGGAATCACCTGACTCATGCAAATGTTATTGAGGCATTTAACTTCAATCTCCAGATCCTTAATGTATTTTTCAAGATAAATTATATATCTTGATTTGAGCTCTACATTGGAAAGAACTTGATATTTATCAAAAAGATTCAATGCCTTGTCTGTAATCAATGCTTTCAATGCGACCGGCGTAGTTTTATCATTGGGAAGCTTTCTTTTTCCTGCTTCTACTTCCCATTCTTTTGTATAGTTATCGCCGTTATAGAGAACAGGCTTAATTTCCTTAATTTCTTTTTTAAGCACTTCCATGACAGCCTGATTGATGTTCTTCACCGGACTGGCTTCTATCTTCTCGGCAAAATAATCCAGGCTTTCTGCAACGATTGTATTGAGTACAGCCGCCGGGAAGGAAATAGACTGTGATGAGCCGACAGCCCTGAACTCAAATTTGTTACCGGTAAAAGCAAACGGTGATGTTCTGTTGCGATCGGTATTGTCTTTGCTTACGATCGGCAGAGAGGAAATGCCAAGGTCAATAATTTCCGCATTAGTCGCTTTGGTTATAGTGCCTTTCTCGATATTTGATAAAATTTGAGTAAGTTGTTCGCCAAGAAACACAGAAATAATTGCCGGCGGAGCTTCGTTGGCGCCGAGCCGGTGATCATTCGCGTATGATGCGACCGAGGCCCGGAGAATATCAGCGTGTTTATATACAGCGCGAACTGTCGCAACTAAAAATACCAGAAACTGGATATTGTCCTGCGGCGTATTGCCGGGATTCAATAAATTGTTTCCGTTATTGTCAGACAAAGACCAGTTGACGTGCTTGCCGGAGCCGTTAATTTTGGCAAATGGTTTTTCATGAAGCAGAGCGGCAAGGTTATGTTTTTTACCTACTGATTTCATGGTATCCATTACCAGTTGGTTGTGGTCAACCGCCAGGTTAGCTTCTTCAAATACAGGGGCAAGCTCGAATTGTGACGGCGCCACTTCATTGTGGCGGGTCTTTGCCGGAATACCCAGTTTAAAGAGTTCTTCTTCCATGTCGTGCATGTAGGACGATATTCTTTCCTTGATACTGCCAAAATACTGATCTTCCAGTTCCTGGCCTTTGGCAGGGGGTGCGCCCACTACAGCTCTGCCTCCCAAAACGAGATCCGGTCTCTTGAAAAAATAATCCATATCAATCAGGAAGTATTCCTGCTCCGGCCCTAAAGTAGCAAAAACTTTTTTAACATTTTTAGTTCCAAGAAGCTTCAGCATATTCACTGCGCTTTTGCTCACAGCACGGTTCGATCTGAGCAATGGAGTCTTTTTGTCAAGTGCTTCCCCCGTATAGGAAATGAAGGCTGTAGGGATGCATAAGGTCGTGGAAATACCATTTCTTTTGATGAAAGCAGGCGAGGACATGTCCCAGGCAGTATATCCTCTGGCTTCAAAGGTCGCCCGAATGCCGCCCGAAGGAAAGCTGGATGCATCCGGTTCACCCTGAACAAGTTGTTTGCCCGAAAATCTCTCTACAACTTCGTCAACGCTTACAGGATCGACAAAAGCATCATGTTTCTCTGCCGTGATTCCTGTCATAGGCTGGAACCAGTGCGCAAAATGAGTCGCGCCCTTTTCCAATGCCCATTCCTTCATCGCATGGGCGACGATATTCGCCGTTTCGATATCAAGAGGCTTATCTTCATTGATAGATTCCATAAGCTTTTTATAAGTCTCTTTAGGCATCTTTTCTTTCATAACCTTATGATTAAAGGTGTCTTCGCCGTAATATTCAGATACGGGAACAAATTTCTCTTTTTCGATGATATAGTCTCTTTCCGATGCAATCATTGGCTTTGTTTTTTTCATAATTCCTCCATTCATTTATTGAAATATTTTATTGCTTATCCCAATAAAATATTTTCGATCATATTTCTTATTAACATTCAACAAATATTATTATAAGCTTAATGGGTCATGTTCTTGCGAAAAATATGCCATAGATACAGATTATTGTGACAGTATAACCATTCTTAATCATTAGTCCCCTATATTGATGGCATCCTGGTATATCTTGCTATTTAATCAATATTCTCATCGTGGAACAATTTTGTCATATCAATATCGGCAAAACAACAATAATGAGTCTCGAATTCTCCATATGCCGGGTAGCTATATTTTATGGTCTTCCCTTATTAACATTCTAGGACCACCGCTCAGGCTTGAATTCCAGTTCTTGGCCGGCTCCATTTCTTTGAGTCTTTCGAGCTGGTTGATGTCCTTTAGCCTCTTGTAAATAAGTTGCCACGCGCAGGGTCTGTCCGGTCGCACTTCACACCTGTCTTCACGGGATCCCCCGCATGGTCCGTTCAGCATGCGCTTGGCACAGCGTGTCACCGGACATATACCGCCGTATTTATGCAGAATACAGGCGCCGCAAGCGGCACATTTCTCTGTCCATACACCGCGTTCCTCGAGGATGCCGATGAAGGTAGTGTTCAATCCGGCATAAACCGGCTTCTCGGGAAAGCGCTCGGCAATCGCCTGAACGCCGGCACCGCAGGCCGTTGACAACACTGCATCTGCTTTCTGGATAGCTTCCGCCGCCTGCTCAATAAATATGTTATCACACTGGCGCTCAATGGTGAGTTCATCGATTTCAAAGCTTAAACCTTGAACGCGGGACGCAATACGCAGTGCAGACGAAATGATACTTACCTCCCGTTCACCTCCAGAAAGGCAGACGGTGACGCAGGTGCCACAGCCCAGCACCAGTATTTTCTTATGCGGTTTTAAAATCTCGACAAGCTCAGGAATGGTTTTTCTTTCGGCAACGATCATTTTATTGCTCCTGTTTGTTCTTTAGGGGTAGTTTTCTTATTACGTGCGGGACCAAGCTTAACAATGGTCTCAACCATGTCGCGGACATACGCAACAAATTTCTGGGAACTGGCGGCGCTCACATTCACCATGCGCAGTCGTTCCGGTTCCAGACCGGCTTCCTCTAATAACTGCTTGGTGGTATTTACCCGGCGCTTGGCCAGATAATTACCTTCTTTAAAGTGACAACTGCCTTCCTCACAGCCGGCAACCAGCACACCATCGGCACCGGCCTCAAAGGCCTTCATGAAAAAGTCAATCTCCAGTCTGCCGGTACATGGCGACCGGATGATACGGATGTTGGGCGGATATTGTAAACGCCCTGAGCCTGCCAGATCTGCTGCGGCATAGGCGCAATAGTGGCAGCAAAACGCTACTATTTTAGGTTCGAAATTATTCGTGTTCATCATCATTTCCTTATTTCGGTACAGATACCGGTGTATTCTCTTCACCCGGTTCTGATAATAAAGTCTTCAGTATATCCTGGAACTGATCGGACTCGAAATTTCGCAGATGGATGGCGTGTGCCGGACATTCCGAAGCACATATACCACAGCCCATGCACGCGGCGGCGGCAATTTCCGCTTTATTGTTAATATTAACAAGCGGCGCATGATAAGGACACGCCCTGACGCAGGTTAAACAGGAAATACATTTCTCCTGATCTACGCACGACACCTGCCCGCCGACTTCGAGTCGGGTCTTGGAAAGGATGGTCGCCGCCCGGGATGAAGTCGCTTTAGCCTGCGAGATATTCTCATCGCTCAACTTGGGGGAATGGGCCAAACCGCAAAGGTAAATACCTTCCGTGGCAAACTCGACGGGCCGCAATTTAAGGTGAGCCTCGACATAGAAGCCATCGGCATTCAACGGTACCTTGAGCATATCTGCCAGCTTACGGTTATCCTTCAAGGCATCGACTCCGGTGCTAAGCACAATGGCATCGGTTTCGATCTCTATCTGCTCCGGAAAGTCAGGACTCTTCAGCGTAACCAGATCGTAATTAGCAGAAATAACCGGCGGATTTTCTTTTTCATATCTCATAAAGATAACACCGGCCTCACGAGCCTGTTTATAATATTTTTCGCGGAAGCCATAGGTACGGATATCGCGATAGAGGACCATGATGTTCGTATCGGGATTCTGCTTCTTCAATTTGAGGGCATTCTTGACCGCCATTGTGCAGCAAATACGACTGCAATAGGGTCTCTCTTCATTCCGAGAACCGGCACACTGTATCATCACAATATTGCGGTTCGAAGAAGAAAAAGTGCCTGTTTGTAAGGCATTCTCCAATTCCGACTGAGTCATGATACTGGCGGACTGGCCGTATTGAAAATCTTTAGTGTTCGCCGGTTTGGCGCCGGTAGCGACAATGATTGCACCGCATGGCACAATAGTTTCTTTATTATGCTCGTTAAGAGCAACCTCAAAATTACCCACAAAACCGGCCACGTTCTTTACTTCACTATTCATGTGCAGGACAATATTATGATTGCTCTGAACACGTTTGATCAAGGCAGTGAGGAAACCGCCAACATCTTCATGTTCCAGTGTGTAGTGCAGATTAAGGTAATTACCGCCCAGTTTATCCGACCTTTCGATTAAGTGCGTCTTGAATCCCTGTTCGGCCAGAGAAAGAGCTGCTGTCATGCCGCTGACACCGCCGCCGATAACCAGACCATTCTGGACGACGTTGGAATAAGAACCCTGTAATGGAACTAATCGACGTGCCCGGGCAATAGACATCTTCACCAGTTCGACCGCTTTCTGAGTGGCCTGCTCCGGCATCGTCGAGTGTACCCAGGAACATTGGTCACGGATGTTTGCCATTTCGAATAAATACTGGTTTAAGCCCGCTTCACGGAGTGTATCCCGGAAGATAGGTTCGTGAGTCCGCGGTGTGCAGGAAGCCACAACAACACGGTTGAGCCGGTTATCGCGGATGGCGTCACGTATATTGACCAGACTGGTGTCTGAACAGGTGAATAACGTATGGGTGGCAAAGATGACATTCGGATCCTGAGCCACGGCGTGAACCACTTTTTCCACATCAATCACGGAAGCAATGTTGCGACCGCAGTGGCAGATGAAAACGCCTATCCGGGGCTGCTCGTCGGTGACATCGTGCTCATCCGGGTAGACTGCTTTGGTAATCAGGGTGTTGCGGGCGGATGATAACAATTCCATAGCCATTGAAGCCGCGGCGCTGGCCTGGGTAACTGTTTCCGGGATATCCTTCGGTTCCTGGAAAGCCCCGCCGACAAACACTCCCGGCCGGGAGGTATTCAACGGCGCAAATCGATCGGTGGAACAGAAACCGTATTCATTCAGCTCGATAGCCAAACGTTTGGCCGTATCCACGGCGGATAAGCCTGGTTCCATGCCGACAGATAAAATAACCAGGTCGAAGTCCTTTTCCTGCAATTGATTGGCTTCGTTATAGAATGACGCCCGCAGGTCTTTCGTCCCGGGCATCTGGATGATGCGGGACGGTATACACTTGATGTAATTTACACCCTGTTTTTTTGCCCGCTCGTAATACTGATCAAAATCTTTACCATGAGCCCGGATGTCCATGTAAAAGATGGTTGCTTCCAGTCCGGGCAAGTGGTCGGCGGCGATCATCGATTGTTTGGTGGAAACCATGCAGCAAACTGAAGAGCAATACTCATTGCCGCAACGAGTATCCCGTGAGCCAACGCACTGTATCCAGGCGACACGTTTGGCAGGTTGACCGTCGGATCGCCGGATAACATGGCCATCGAACGGTCCGGAAGCGGAGAGCATGCGCTCGAACTGCACACTGGTGATCACATTAGGATACCGGTCATAGCCGTATTCGCCTTTTTTCGCAGCATCAAATTCTTCAAAACCGGGTGTCAGGATAACAGAGCCTACATTAAGCTCGATGATCTTTTCCGTCATCGAATGGTCAACAGCATGCTGTTCGCAGGCAGCAACGCATTGCTGACACTCGGAACACAGGGCACAATTGAGACAACGCTCGGCTTCTGCCAGGGCAGCTTCTTCCGTAAGACCTTCTTCAACCTCGTTAAAATTATTGGCACGTTGAGCAACGGGCAGGATTGCCTGCTCGGCAGACGGTTTCTTTTCCATGCCCTTGGTTTCAGGCAGAAATTCCGGAGCAATTGGTTTGATTGTAGACTCAAATCTGGCGGACAGCATGTCCTCGCCTTTGAGATAACGATCGATCGATTCCGCCGCCCGCTTGCCCGCGCCAACAGCACCGATAACAGAAGCGCTGCCCGGAACATTGTCACCACCGGCAAATACGCCTTTTACGGATGTTTCCAGCGTGACCTTATCGACCTTGTAAAAATTACGTTCTGTTGCCGCTCCCATGTTACTGAGCGAAACTTTATCGATCGCCTGACCGATGGCAACGATGATTTGATCGGCGTTTAATGTCGTTGTCTCATTATCATTGTAAGTGGGGCTGAATCTCCCTGTTTCATCAAAGACTCTGGTACAGCGTTTCAGTTCGATGGCATTGACTTTATCGTTTCCGAGAATGCGCTTCGGACCCCAGCCGTTGTTAATTTTTATATTCTCTTCAAGCGCGGCGGTAACCTCTTCGGGCAAAGCCGGCATCTCGTAGCGCTGTTCCAAACTCACCATCTCGACGGAATCGGCGCCAAGACGTAAAGCAGAGCGGGCTACATCAACAGCAACGTTGCCGCCGCCGATCACCACGACTTTGCCGTTTAGTTTGGGACGGTTCTCCTTGTCTCCGGCCTGACGCAGGAACTCCAGACCATAGGTGATCCCTGTTTTGTCTTCACCCTCAACTCCCAGCGTCCGGCTGCTCTGGGTACCAATACTGATAAAGACGGCCGCATTTTCCTGACGCAGTTTATCCATGGAAATATCGATACCGATACGGGTGTTATAAACAAATTTTATGCCTTTGCGGCGAATAAGCTCAATTTCGTAATCCAATACATCTTTCGGAAGACGGTAAGCGGGAATTCCCCATCGCAGCATGCCGCCCGCTGCTGACGTCGATTCATAAACGGTCACTGCATAGCCCCTGTCCGCCAGGTCAGCGGCTGCGGTAAGACCAGCAGGTCCGGCGCCCACGACGGCAACTTTTTTGGCGCCCGAGGATGAAATCTTCTCTTCCGGAAGAGCCAGTTCACCGGACTTGACCATGCTCATTTCCTGGTCCGAAGCGAAACGCTTTAATAATCTGATGGAAACGGATGAATCAATATTATTGCGTGTGCATTTTAATTCGCAAGGGTGAGTGCAAACCCGTCCGCAAATGGCGGAGAGCGGATTTCGCTCCCGGATGAGATTAACGGCCTTGAGATATTCCTTCTTCCTGATTAATTGAATGTAGCCCTGGATATTAATGTTCGCCGGACATTCCACTTTGCAGGGAGAATGGCCAAGCTTTAGAATACCAAATTTGTTAGGCGTTGCTTGAGCATAGAGCTTGGCGATTGCTTTTCGGGTACCCATTTCACAGTCAAATGGATTGGGCACATTGACCGGACAGGCATCCGTACACTGACCGCAGGCATTGCATTTCGCTTCATCGACATATCTTGGAGAAACCTTGATTTTAGCCTTAAAATTACCCGGTTCCCCCTCCAAACCAACGAGTTCAGAAAGGGTGAGGATCTCTATATTGATATTGCGAGCACATTCGACCAGTTTGGGGGATACAATACAGGTAGCGCAATCGCCGGTCGGGAAGGTCTTGTCAAGTTGAGCCATCATGCCGCCGATGGCCGCGTCACGCTCGACAAGATAGACTTTAAACCCTGAATCAGCGAGGTCGAGGGCTGCCTGGATGCCGGCGATACCACCGCCCTGAACCAGAACCGCACCTGTTAATTTTTTTTCACTTTTATGCATATCGTAACCTTAAGTAGTCTTTAATCGTCTATCATCAATAAGCCGTTTTTACGAGATTCCTGCTTTTACTTTATTTAATATGGCTGCCGGACTTACCATGAGCTTATTCAACCCGAGCTCTTTAGGCGAAATACCAAGAGCAAGACCGAGTAACTGTGTAAGATAAATAACCGGCATATCATATTTCTTGCCGAGAATCTTTTCCATGTCAGCCTGTCTGACATCAAGGCTGATTTGACACATCGGACAGGCAACGACGATGCACTCGGCACCTGCAGCCTGTGCCATCTCTATGACTGCCGCCGACCGCCGAACAGTGATTTCTGTCCGTGTAAGATTTTGCATACCGCCGCAGCAATCCACTTTACCCGACCACTCCACATTCGTACCGCCTGTTACATCGATCAGGCTTTCAAGAATTGTAGGATTCTCCGGATCGTCAAAGTTGGTTGCTTCCGGCGGACGGACCAGATAACAACCGTAATAGGCAGCCACTTTAAGATTCTTCAGCGGATTTATAATTTTCTTTCGCAATTTAGCCGGTCCAACGTCTTTTAAAAGTATCTCAACAAAGTGCCGTACCGGAACCAATCCATCATAAATTTCACCGAGACTGTCAGCAACGGATTGTCTTATCTCTTCGGAATTTTTAATTTCATAGTTGGCAACCTTTGAGCGGTTATAACAGGCGGCGCAATTAACCACCATGTCCATGCCCATTTTTTGAGCCAAGAGGAGGTTGGCAGAGGCCAAGGAGACAGCCAAATTCCGGTCGGTCTGGTGAGCGGCACTGGCACCGCAGCATGTCCAGCCCTTGATTTCATTCAGTTCAATATCAAGTGCTTTCGCTACAGCCAGACATGATTCATGCATGTCGCGAGCAGTTGAATGAGCTGAGCACCCTGGATAATATGCGTATTTCATTTTCCTGTTCCTCTGTTTTGCTCTGTCTTTTTGAAGATACGCTTCACTTTAGCTTTGTCGCCACCCGACGGCGGTAGAATTGCTATTTTGCCTTTTTTAAGCATCGAAGGGAATTTATCCGTATCCTGTTTTAAGTTGCCGGTTCTCAGTTTATACATGGCAATAGCCTGCAGGTCGTAAACGCGTCCGTAAGACTTTACCGTGTTCAAAAATAAATGGTTAAATAAAGGCGCATTACCCTCCGGTCTGGCAACCCCTTTTTCCAAAGCGATGAACTTTAAGGCATCAATCACAGCGGGAAAGTTTATCTGATTAGGACACCTGGCATAACATGTTTCACAGCATAGACATGTCCAAATGAGGTCCGTTTGTAACAATTCGTCACCGGCGCCAAGTTGCAGTCTTCGGATAATCTCAGAAGGCGGCGATTCGGTCTGGTCGGCTACAGGACAGCCGATAGAACATTTCTTACACTGGTAGCAGACACTTAAATTAACATCTGCTTTTTCCTGGACGGCTTTAAAAAGATCTCCAGTGGCTTTCCTTTTTGTAATTCTTGTTGTCATTTTCGATACTCTCTCATTGGAATAAAACACCTATTCGTCTGACTCGATTTGGATGTTGGCCGACAGTTTGTCCGGAGCAACTTTTCGATAGACTTGACCGGGCCGCTTATGTTTGCCGTCAACCGTCAGCAGGTCATCTACTCTAATCCCGAACAAACGCTCGTTCTCCTGAAGATAGGGCAAAATCGTCTCCCAGTCCTGATCCGTCATCTTGAAGAAATTACCGCCGTTCAACTGCTCCCGGATAAGATACTTATGAGGATCGCGTACGTATATAGCGCCGCCGGAAGCAAGCGAGAACAGGTTGCCTCCGGGATAGGGTTCTTTCAGAGTAACGATGTTGCCTTGATCATCAAATGTTATACCGTTCAAAATAACAAAACCGCCGCCCGTAAAGACATCGCCCGCCATGAAAGATTCAGCAAGGAAATCCAGGCAGGTGCCATTAATCACAACCCTTGGCTTACCCACGGAATTAATCAGAGGCCGGCCGGCAGCATTACCCAGAATAAAAATGGAACCCCCTTTTGCACCGTATAAGAATGTTTGTCCGGTATCACCGTGAATCACCAGCTTACCTTCTTTGATGATCTGACCTAATTGGTCCTGGGCATTGCCATGAACGGTAATGGTTAAACCGTCGATGCCGGAAGCGAGATAATCGCCGTCACTATCGTAAACATCGATTGTAACGCCCTCAGTGTGTGGCCCCAGGCCGCAACCGGTAAAACGCTGTCCGGCACAGTTATAAACGATGAAATGTTTCCAACCCTTCATGTAACCGTCTACTAAAAGCGAGGCATTCGATTCGTTTCCTTCGGGCGGAAAGCCAAGCGTATCAATCACCAGGGTTGTCTCACCGATATGCGGTTCTCTTAAAAGTTTTTTGGTTTGATAATTGATCTGCCGGAACTCACTGGCTGATGTTTCCCCGATCAACGGAATAAGGGCAAATAATCGCCGCAAAGCCGTGCGAACAATTTGCAGGATGTGCTTACGTTTCTTCGTACCGGTGCCGTATCGCCGGTCGTTAAGAAGCGTTAATATTTCAATCGCCTCAGCAAAACGATTGGAATCCTTAACCAAGGCAATAACGGTTTCGCAGGCAAAACCGACATCGGCAACGGACCAGTCGGCAATGTTTTCAGTAAAATAACGGAAGACCATCTGGCTGCCGGCATCGAAGTGTTCGCGAATACCTTTCTCAATCTTATCGGTGTGAGTACCGGATCGTTTTATTTCTTCAGATAAATTTCCGATCTCTGATCCGGATGGTAATTGTACAGGAACACCGAATTTGTCGGTACAATTCATCCTGTATTTGCCGGCCTGGTCTTTTTCAAGAGTAAAAATGAACGACCCGCCATCCGTCGAACTGCCGCCCCGGGCATTCCAGTATTTGTCGGCGACCGGGCAGATGCGGCTGTCATCTTTTGACATGCTGAGCAAAGTTGCGTCGATGGCCTGTTTTTCAGAACAAATCAAGCCGACCTGCACTTCACCGTCGGCAAAAGCGAAGACCTGCGGACGGAGCATGGATGTATCGGTAATGCCCATGAGTTGAAATTTGTCGGCTGTCCCCAGGGTGTGGGCAATTATAAAGAACCAGGGACCGTCAGGGGAAGAATGAATATGAGTTGCCTGAATTGCACGGTAGATGGACTGTTTCTCTTTGGAGAGCCTGTCGAAATCCAATTCGGTCGTGGGTGCCAGAGCCTCGATAATATACTCCAGTGGATAGTGATAAGTCCTGTCCAGCAAATCAAATATCTGAACAGATACCTCTGTATCGGTCAGGAATTGCGGATAAATATGACGCTGTGCAAGATATTCGCTGACGGAACTGTAGTTGGCAAAGTCTCCGTTATGAACCAGAGCTGTATTTATCGCTCCGAAGGGGTGAGCGCCACCTGGATGCCAGACCCGACCTTTGGTTGGAAACCGCTGATGGGCAATCCAGACATGCGCTTTTAAGTCGTCGATCTTATAATAATCTGTAATAGACTCCGCATATCCGACGACCTTCAAAATCATGATATTCTTTCCATAAGACATCACGAAGGCCTTTTTATCACCGAGTGAAGCGTAATACTCCTGATTCAGCGTAACGCTTTGCTGGCTTAAGAATTCGCCTTCTGCCTCTTCACGTTTCATTCCACTTAATTCATTTTTTGTAATGAAGGCGTCCAGCGCTTCCGGCTTCACGCGAACAAAATAACGCATGACATCCGGAGGCTTGGCTTCCAATGAAGGAATCGTCGTCCAGTCGGCAACGGTATCCATCTGGCAGGAAGTCTTAATTTCGAAATAAGGGGTGATGTATTTACTTTCAAGCTCCTGCCTGATGTTATTATCCAAGAACGCGATATGCACCATATAATAATTATCCAGAACATCCCGGGTGACGCCAAGCTGCTCCGGTATAAAACCTAACGCCGCAATTCCGCCGCCTTTACCGTTACCACGGTTATGCATCTGTTTGGACGGCTCATGAATATGACGGGCAGCGACCGGCACAGTGGCACAAAAGCCAACGACACCGCAACCACCTTCTTCCTCCCCTTTGTAAGTAGGGTAAGGAATGTGCAATTCCTCAATCAGTCTTTGTCGGGAATCTAAAAGTTTTTCGATCATCCCGTTATTCATCTATGAATCTCCACATCATTGGTATAATCAAGGTGCATTAAAAGATCCGTGCGCCCCCGTAACTCACTCACACTCCGCAGTCCGAATCGTTTCAATATTTCCACAAGTTCCTTTCGCCAAGCAGCATATAGATTGAGAATCCGCTGCGTGCCCCATTCAAGATCAACATCTTTCGCAAGCTCTGCGTCGGTCGTGGCAATACCGCGCGGGCAACCGCGACCGCTCTCACAACGTGAACATCTTATGCAACCCAGCGCAACCAGTTCGGAAGTGCCCACAACAACACCATCGGCCCCCAATGCGATCGCTTTGGCGATGTCATGAGATGTCCGTAATCCACCGCTAACAATCAGCGTAACCTTATCACGAATGCCCTCCTGTTCCAGAAATCGATGGACTTTGACAATACTATACTCAATCGGCATGGCAATGTTCTTCTTGGCAATGTCTGGCGCTGCTCCGGTTCCACCGTAGCCACCATCCAGATGCACGATATGGGTACCGGCGGAATAGCTGCCCACAGCAACCATATCCACATCATTAGGCGTAGAGACCTTGGTGGCAATCAGTGTTCGCCGGTTGACGTGCTTGATCCAGTCCATGTGTTTCTGATGATCTTCAATGGAGTAAACGCTATGAAACGGAAAGGGTGAAAAAAGTGAAATACCCAGAACGGTTTCACGCATCCTGGCGACTGCCGGCGTAACTTTATCGGCTAACAAATGGCCACCCAGACCGGGCTTGGCCCCTTGCGCATATTTAAATTCAACAATACGGACACGTTGGATCGTCTCTTCACGAACCCCGAAAAGACCTGTAGCGATTTGGGTGATGACGTGATCATCATACGGCTTCATGCGTTCCATGTAACCGCCTTCACCGGTACAGGTAAAGGTATTAAACGCGGTGGCCGCGCGCGCCTTGGAAAGCTGCACTACGTTACTGACGGAACCGAAAGACATGCCTCCGCCATACCAGGGAACATCGATTTTCACCTGTGGCCGGCCATCGTTCCGCCTGTTGAGCACAATACTGGTGTCGATTTCATCGTCTCGTAATTCAACGGGTGGTTTTTCAGGAAATTTGAATCGCAACCGGTCAAACCCGCCTCCGGAAGCTCCGGTTTCATATTCGTACCCGTATTCGGGTGACGGGGATTCCCCTGTTTCCGCCATTTTCCAGGTCGCTATGAGCATATCCGGCGTCCAACGATAGTCACCCATCGCCTTCAACATGGGATTTTCAACCATTTGAAGCGCTTTATTTGGACACAGGTCTATACAATAATGATCCGTCTTCTGGCAGGAAGGACCTATACAAACGTTCAAATGCGGGGCAGAAAATAATTTATATCCCGGTTTCAATACATGCACGCCGTGCGGACAAACCTGAGCACATTTACCACAGAGTTTACAATCACTGCTCCGGCGGATGATATATTTGGCTATCTCATTGCGATAGCGTGAGGGCGCCGGCTTGACTTCACGGGACACCTCAACGTCCGGCACCAGTGTTTTAATTGTATTTTCAGGCAGGACTTCTTTAAGCCCCGACTCTTTTGCCAAAAAGCCTTCCAAAAGTATCCTCCTCGAGATCTTCAAAAAATAATGCACGGCCGGTTTCACCACGCAGACGGCGGGCTTCCCGCATCCCCATGGCTCCCATCACCTCAATCAACTGGTCATGCCAAACGGCAATTAAATTCGTCATACGTCCGACCCCATATTGGGTGGTGATCGTCTCGATCTTCGCCGGACAGACAAAACCATCACGGCAATTTGTACAAAATCGGCATTCAAGACCGATTAAGAGCGGCATATTAATCGTGATGGCATCCGCACCGCAAATAATTTCTTTTGCCATATGTTCCGCCAGAGCAATGCCGCCACTGGCGATCAGGGTAACTTCATCCCGGATGCCTTCTTTTACAAGAGACGTGTGGATGTTCCGTGTCATATCCTTTATAAATTTAGGTTTTTCTACTCCTGTTTGATTGCCGTTTATATCGGACACAATATGTATAGCTTCAACGATGGGATGATGAGCCAGCGCGATAGACCTCTCCTCGCCATGTGCGTCCAGTTCAACTCTGACTGACACAACCAGTCCCGGATTGACAGCCTTAATCTCTTTGATCCTCTGCTCGGTTTTATCGCTATCGGCGATTTCAATAAGGCGCAACTGTTTAAGGATATCCACCGTTGGCATAGGCGTCTCTTTGCCAAGATAGAAAATTATGTTCGATAAATGTTTTTCTTCATACTTTCCCAGCAGATGATGATGCTCCCAGTTAAAGATAACCATCGTGCCGGTTTTAACAGCAACAGCCAGTAACATCGGCTGTAGGTTGGGAAAATGATATTTATCAGGGAACATATCAATGATAATCGGAACCGGCAGATCTACCAGCGGTAATAACGATGTCTTCAATTTGTTGTCTTCAAATAAAAGATGTTTGGGTTTTCTTCCGATATCAACAGCGGTGCTGATATATTCCCGCCCATGAATACCATCGCGGGTCGGACGAACGATTTCAGACATATCCGTCCACATGGAATCAAACCCGGTGCCTGTAAACTTACCTCGATAACCGGCGCCCGAAACGGGAATGCCGGCGGTTTCCGCCTGATTCCAAGTTGTCAGAATAATATCAGGTGTAAAATAACCGTTGCCCATGTGTTCGTATTTGGGATTTACGGTTAAAGCAAGCAAGCCTTTCGTGCATTTCTGTACGCAGGAGAAACATCCCATACATTCAAAGAACATTGCATTAAATTCATCCAGATCTCTGATATACTGCATTTCCTGCCGGTAGCGGTCGTACACACAGGCTTTTTTCACACAATTGTGACACCGGGCGCAATCTTCACGCCAGTCAACAACCCCGAACTTACCTATTTTCGGTAATCTCGGCGCAATTTTTTTTGTTTCGATATGATATTTCTTCGGCATTTTATTCAGTCTCAATTATTATGATACGGCTGCTAATAATTCGTTAATAGTTGACTCGTTGCCACCGGATAAAATATGGACGCCTTTCAGTCCAGGAAGGCCCTTGAGTTTCTTTATTATTTCAGCAGCAATTTTAACGCCCTCTTTTTCTTGAGCCTCAAGACCACCGGCAGCTGTTAGCCGGTCAATGATCGTTTCAGGAATAACGAAGTCGGTATGAGTCTCGGCTAATTCTTTAGCCTGGGCAGCGCTTTTGAGCGGCAGAACACCGGCGAGAATTGCAGTCTTATCGGCAAGTCCTGCATTGAGAACGGCTTCCAGCCAGACTTTAAATGCATCGACATCAAATACGGACTGTGTCTGAATAAAATCGGCGCCTGCGGCTATTTTTTTACTTAATCTCAAAATATTCAGTTCCATCGGCTTCAAATTCGGATTAGCGGCGGCACCAATCAGCATACAGAAATTCCCCTGGATTTTTTTACCGTCCAGTAACTGGCCGTTATTCATCTTTTTAACTATATCAATGAGTTGAATGGAATCAACATCAAAAACATTGGCTGATTCATTGCAGCCTATAAGAGTTTGGTGAAACCCTGAAAGACACAAAACGTTTTTAACACCAAGATAAGCGGCTCCCAGCAGATCGGATTGAAGCGCAATGCGATTGCGGTCTCTCGTTATAATTTGCAATACCGGTTCAATGCCAGTCTGACTCAACGCAAAAGAAGCTGCCAGACTGGAAATCGATACACCAAAGTGATTATCAGCGACGTTTACTGCTGTCACGCCGCTACCGAACATTTTAGGATCGATCTTTAACTCGGTACCAGCAAGCGGCAAATACTCGGCAGTGAAAATAAACTCTTTGCCGCTTGTTTTAACTGCTAATTTGCTATCATGTTTCATACCTTGTACTCCTTACCGTTATGGACTGAAGAAAAACTATTCCGTGTGCGATGTTTGCAAAGCCGGAGAATTCTCAACCATTGTCTTTATTTGAAGTAAGAATTCTTCTAATTCATAGACAGCCCCTGTTATGCCCCCGTCGCCCATCTGAATTATTTTAGTCCGACCATTTCCGAGCCCTGCTTCTTGCAGTAAGTCATCAATGGCCTGTACCCGTTTTCTGGCGCGCATATTACCTTCCATGTAACGGCATTCGCCTTCTTTACATATCATAATGGCAGCACCATCCGCACCGGTTTCAAACGCTTTAGTGAGGTACAGGATATCCAGTTTTCCCGAACAGGGTAACGAAATTATTTTAATTTCACCATTCTGCGGGGAATAATTTCGTAACAATTCTTCTTGATCGTAGCTTGTTGCACAATGGAAGAGATATATTTTAGGAATTTTATTATTCAACGCTTACACCTACTTATCTGTACCGGATTATTCCGGTAATCTATACGAATACATGTAAAGCCCTTTGGTGGTTTACTTATCTGTACATAAATATTTTAGCCTGTTTCTACTCCCTGCGTTTGCTTTCTGCGACGTTATTGATTCTACCTGTACTCAATACCACAAAGCACCACAGTTACTTGCCAAAGTCGTGCCAATTTTATAAAATAAATTATATTGTTGTATATCATTTATTTTTAAATCTTTACGCTGTTTAAAAAAAACCGTCTCTATTTTTAAAAGCACATAATTGTTCCTTTTAAAAAAAAGAGAACATTTATGAACTATTTCATTGCAATCATCCTTATTTGAGGACGGTTTCTTTCTGGTTGCCACCGGTTTCTTCCAAAGCCTCAGCAATTCAAAATCTTTCCCGCCTTCCGGAAAGCGGAAGGTAGCATACTTTTATCTTTCTTCTCAATTTCTTTTTCCTTTTTTTGCAACAAAGGCGGAAGGTGCTGGCAATCTATAGTGTTCACCTTTGATAATAAAACATTTCGATATTACAATTTTTTATCCTTGAATATTATTTTGCATGAAGTAACCCCTTAATGAAACATTTTTGTAAAATATTCCTTCAAGAATACGAAATATTCGTGTTCTCTTAATTATTTAAGAATTTTAATATATTAACGAAAGATGATTTAACAAGAATATTTTTCGGCTTAAAAGAAGGCAAGAAGTCATCCTTAGCTTTTAAGAATCCGTATTTAATTGAATGTTAAATATCGTTTTTCCTTCTCGGGATTGCGGTATATCCTGATGCCTGCAGCACTTGCAATAAGTTGCGCACCAAGACAAATACCCAAGACAGGTTTTCCTGAATTAATGGCTTCACAGATGAACTGTTTTTCAGAAACAAGCCATGGAATCTTATCCTCATCATTTACACTCATCGGACCGCCCAGAACCAGAAGCGGGTCTATTTTTTTCAAATTAGGTAACTCTGCAGAATCAAAGACAGTTCATCAAAAAGGCACATTTAGCAGTTAATGAATTGTGTGGCTGAGGGACAAGGACTCGAACCTCGATTCACAGGGCCAGAACCTGTTGTCCTACCTTTAGACGATCCCTCAATTTAGAAATAAAAACAATGATCTACACCATAAGACCTGATACTGTTTCTTCAATAATTCTTAAATATTATTTCAATCATTTTTATGGACGGTTTTATTGTTTTTGCGGAAGAGTTTAGGATCAATTCCAAGTTTGCCGATTTTGTATTGAATAATACGTTTTGTTGTTCCTAAAATATTTGCGGCCTTAGTCTGATTACCACTTGTTGCTTCCAGAGTATCGATAATTAATGATCGTTCCTGCGCTTCAACAACAGAAGATAATTTGCTGTGTTCAACCTTATCTGTTTTTTTCTCTCTGACATGCAATGAAGGCGGCAGATGAATACAATCGATCATATCTGTTTTAGTCAGCAATACCGCTCTTTCAATACAATTTTCCAGTTCACGCACATTGCCCGGCCATTTGTGAGATAAAAATACTTCGATTGCCGCTGTTGAAATCTTTTTAACGCTCTTCCGCATTTCCTTGCTGTATTTTAAGATAAAGTGGTCAGCTAGAAGAATTATATCGCTCCCTCTTTCGCGCAACGGTGGTAAATAGATAGGAAATACGTTCAAACGGTAAAACAGATCAGCACGGAAACGGTCAGATGTAATATCCTGTTCCAGATTTCTGTTAGTAGCGGCAATAATCCGCACATTGACATTTATAATTCTTGAAGATCCAAGCGGTTGGAATCTCTTTTCCTGTAAAACTCGCAATAGCTTTACCTGCGCGGCAGCAGAAAGCTCTCCTACTTCATCCAGAAAAATTGTGCCGCCATTTGCCTCTTCAAAACGTCCTCTGCGTTGATGCAGGGCTCCGGTAAACGCTCCTTTTTCATGACCAAACAATTCACTTTCAATTAGAGTGTCGGGAATGGCGGCACAATTAACCTGCACCAGCGGGCCGTTTTTACGCGGAGAGTTTTTATGAATAGCGCTGGCGATTAATTCTTTCCCCGTGCCGGTTTCACCGTTGATCAGAACGGTTGTATTAGAATCAGCAACCTGCGCCACAAGGCCAAATACTTCCTGCATGGATTTGGAATGGCCGATAATGTCTAAGGAAGGAGCACGGGTACTGCCTACAATCTTTCGTAACCGCTCGTTTTCTTCCTCCAGCGCGCGGATATGGACAGCCTTGGCCATCAACTCGGCAACCGAAGAGAGTATGGCCAGTTCCTTGTCCAGGTCTTCGACTTGCTGGGCAATCTTATCGGCGGATAAAACGCCTACAACGTTCGCATCATACATAATCGGAACGCATAAAAATGAAAGTTCAGCGCGGTTAAGATGACGCCGCGCGCCGGTGCGATCCAGAAAATGTGTCTCTTTGCCCAGATTCGCCACCGCCATTGGACGGCCGGTTTCCGCCACTTTACCGGTAATGCCTTCTCCCGGTTTGTAGGAAACTTCCAAACCATCAATATTGACATCATGGGCGATATCCAGCCAGGCCTCTTTTTTTTCGCGATCCATCAGGGATATCATCCCGCGTTGCATACCCAAACGTGAGCTCATTTCCTGTAGGGCTAATTCCAGCTGATCGCGCAAATCTCCCGGTTGCGCCAGAATCTTGGCAATGGCGTGCAGGGCGGCTAACTCTTCATAAGTATGTATACTCAATTTGCGTTCTTTCTCGGAAAAAGTTTTCTTTGTAGTCTTGCTCATAGACAGCTCAACTAACCATGAAAGTATTTTTGTACAAAATTGTACCAATAGCAATATGTTTTTTCATATTCTGCTGTTTATTTGCAAGTTCTGAACCAATTCTTGTTTTTTTTGAATAATTAAGCCAAAACGCTCACAAAGCATTTAAAACAAAAAACGGAATCATAAAGCTAATAAAATTGTTGAAAATTTTAGATAATCACCATAGAGGTAGTCTGCCAAAACATTAGGGGTATTTATGTGTTCGAAAAGAGCGTCTAAATTTACATCTTTTATTGTCATGGATGTCATGGCAAAAGCCGAGGAATTGGAACGTCAGGGCGAACACGTCATTCATCTGGAAGTGGGTGAACCTGATTTCCCCACGCCAAAAGTTATCACGCAGGCGGCAAACGAAGCTCTAGCAAACAACAAAACCCGCTATACCCACGCCCTGGGCCTGCTGGAACTCAGACAGGCTATATGCGATTTTTATTTTAAAGAATACGGGGTCAGCATTACTCCCAATCAGATAATGATATCAACAGGAACATCTCCGGCCTTGCTTTTCGCGATGCTGGCAATTTTAGACCACGGCGATGAAGTAATAATATCCAATCCCCGCTATCCCTGTTATCAAAACTTTATCCTTGCGGCAGGCGGTAAAGTCAGGGATGTTAAAACTTATCCGGAAGAGGGATTTCAGTATCGCCCGAAAGATATAAAAAAGAAACTTTCCACACGAACAAAGGCGATTCTGATCAATTCGCCTTCCAATCCGACCGGAATTGTAATGAATAAAGAGCAATTGCTGAACATCGCTCAATTTGACAAACAATACATTATTTCTGACGAGATTTATCATGGTTTAATCTATAAAGGCCGCGCTCATTCTATTCTGGAATTTACCGATAAAGCTTTTGTGATCAATGGTTTCTCCAAATTATACGCAATGACCGGCTGGCGTCTGGGCTATTGCATTTTTCCAAAAGAGTTTACTATCGTCATGCAACGAATTCATCAAAATTTTATGATTTCCGCCAATAGCTTTATTCAATGGGCGGGCATTGCCGCTCTCACCAAAGCGCATAATGATGTGGCCGAAATGACGACCATTTACAATGAACGCCGTCTATATATGCTGGAACGTTTGAGGGATATGGGTTTTGTCATCCATGTCGAACCGACAGGCGCGTTTTATGTATTTGCCGACGCGCGGCGCTTTTGCACTGACTCTTACAAGGAGGCGTTTCGTATTATTGAAGATGTTAAAGTGGGCGTCACCCCCGGTATCGATTTCGGCAGCGGCGGCGAGGGATTTTTGCGTTTTTCTTATGCCAATTCTCTGGAAAACATTAAAGAGGGACTAAACCGGTTGGAGCATTATCTTAGTAAGTAAGATTAACTGATTTGTTCCCTCAACTCAAACAATTGTCCAGAGTAAATTTGGAAATCAACATATAGGCTTATTATTCTGTAAAAGATAATCCTTGCTATTTATTAATAATACCTGTAGAAGCCTGCCAGTGATCGCGATAGTTATTTGCCTCCCATCCTTTCTAATTCAGAAATTTCGGCAGGAAAATCCGGCTAATCGTAACAGAATCCAACTTTAACGCCATGCTTATGGCCTGTTTTTCAGGTTCCCAATCATGGCATGCGGCGGTGTGTTTTCACCAACCGTAACGAATAGACCTGGATTCAAATGTCACAAATACTGAAAAAAGAAGGAAAAGAAGAAATGAGTTTTGAGAAGTTCGAATTAAATGCGAAAATATTTGCGGGCGTACAGGCGCTCGGCTACAAAATACCAACGCCAATTCAATCACAATCAATCCCTCCTATTATGGAAGGCCGCGATGTTATGGGGCTTGCCCAGACAGGAACGGGAAAAACGGCAGCTTTTGTCTTGCCGATTTTGCAGCGGCTGATGCAGGGTTCGCGCGGTTATATCCGCGCGCTGATTATTGCGCCAACTCGCGAGTTAAGCGAGCAAACCCATAAAGCCATTGTGCAACTGGGACGCCGAACCAATCTACGCAGTTCACCCATCTATGGCGGCGTTAATATTAATGGTCAGATCAACAGACTGCGGGATAATGTTGAAATCGTCTCCGCCTGCCCCGGCCGCTTGCTGGATCACATCAACCGTGGCACTGTTGATTTATCCCGGATAGAGGTACTGGTCATCGATGAAGCCGACCACATGTTCGATATGGGCTTTCTACCGGATGTCAGAAAAATAGTGAAACATCTTCCCGCAAATCGTCAGACATTGCTGTTTTCCGCCACCATGCCTCAGGACATCAGATCGCTCGCCAATGATCTGCTGCAAAATCCGGTGATCATTCAAATCAGCCACACAGCGCCAATTGAAACCGTTACCCATCATTTTTATCCGGTGCAAATGGCCGCCAAGACGGCGCTGCTAAAAGATATTCTTGATAAAACAGAGATGCAATCCGTTCTCGTTTTTACGCGGACAAAATCGCGCGCCAAGAGCGTAGCTCTGCAACTGGATAAATCGGGATACAAAGTTACTTCGCTGCATGGCAATTTAACTCAGCAGAAACGGCAGCACGCACTCGACGGTTTTCGTGACGGACGTTACGAAATCATGGTTGCGACCGATATCGCCGCCCGCGGCATTGATGTGACAAGAATCTCCCATGTCATTAATTATGATATGCCCTCCACTACCGATGCCTATACTCATCGCATCGGCCGAACGGGACGCGCCACAAAAACCGGCGATGCCCTTACTTTTGTAACGGGAGAAGATGCCGGCCTTGCCCATTCTCTGAAAAGAGTGCTCGGAGAAAAACTCGAATACCACAGCGTTGACGGATTAACTACCAGCATGCCTGTTGACGACGGAGCTCCTTCACGCCGCAATGACAGAGGAGGGGTTTTTAAACCCAATAATAACAGAAAGCCTTTTTCTCCCAAGGCTGGAAATAGCAGCAGGCAAAAACGGCGTTCTTTCGATTCTTCAAACCGCAGCCTGTGGGCACATTAAATAAAAGCACTATTCTTTGATTACCGCGCCTTTCATTCGGAATTCATATGCAGCAAGAGATAAGGAAATTCACTGGCTGCAATATTTATTTTTGTGAAAAGGCGTTGTGTGTACGCAGCAGATCGGCAAATTGATCAGGCGCAACAGGTTTACTGAAATAAAAACCCTGCATCTCGTCACAGATGAGTTTCCTCAAAAAATCATCCTGTAACTGCGTTTCCACGCCTTCAGCGACAACAGTAAGACTGAGGTGCTTGCCCATGTTAATGATCGATTCAATTATTTCTTTGTCTTCAGAATCTCGCGTAATGTTACGGATGAATGATCTGTCCACTTTGAGCGTATCGATAGGAAAGTGAGAGATCTGAGTGAGAGAAGAATAGCCCGTGCCGAAATTATCAACGGCAAGACGGACACCCATTTTTTTTATTTTGGTCAGAATTGAAATCATGCGAACAGGATTATGCATTAACATACTTTCACTGATTTCCAGTTCCAAAAGATTTGGCTCCATACCGGATTCCTTCAATATGGCTTTGATATCTTCTATTAAATTATCATCCATTAGCTGACGTAGCGACAAATTTACCGATATGCGGACGGGAGGCAAACCCTGGCTATGCCAGGCCATATTTTGGGCGCAGGCTGTTTTCAGCACCCATCTGCCTATAGATACTATCAACCCTGTTTCATCGGCCACCGGAATGAATTGGGTAGGGGTGACTGAACCGAGGTACGGGTTTTCCCAACGCAGGAGCGCCTCAACACCGGTTATCATACCGGTTTTAAAATCCAGTCTGGCCTGATAGTCCAGAAAAAATTCTTTTCGTTCCAGGGCAAAACGAAGATTTGCCTCGATAGACATGCGCTCAGTTGATAGTGTTCTAATGTTTTTGGAGTAAAATTGGTAGTTGTTCTTACCTTCTTCCTTGGCAAAATACATGGCAACATCCGCGTTTTTCATCAGTGTTTGGTCGTCTTCCCCATCTACGGGAAATATACTGATGCCAATGCTGGCAGTTACGCGGCATTCTTTATCGAGAATTACCACAGGTTTCATAGTGGAGGCAAGTATCTTCTGGGCCAGAGTTGCGATTTGAGTCAATTCGTTCACTTCCTCGATCAGTATAATAAATTCATCTCCTCCCAAGCGACCGACAACATCGACACCACGCAGTGATTGTCTAAACCGATTGGCAATTTCCTGAAGAAGTTGATCCCCTGCCTCATGCCCCATGGTATCATTGATTATTTTGAAGCGATCCAAATCTATGAAGAGGACGGCAAATTGCCTTTGATAACGCCGTGCGGACTGGATGGCGTGGTTAAGCAACTGGCTGAACATTAAACGGTTGGGCAGTCCGGTCAGGATATCATGGGTTGCCATATTTTCGAGTTCTTGCTCTATATGTTTTCGTTCAGTTATATCGCGTATGACTCCCTTAAACCCGGTTGACTTCCCCGATGAATCTTTTTTTAACGACACGGAAGATTCAATGTATCTTTTTGTTCCATCCTTTCTTATAATAAGCCAATCAAATCCTTCGTTGGGTTCTCCTGTTTTATATATTTTACTAAACGCCTGAAAAACATTTTCTGAAGTTTCCTTATCCGAGAATGCATTGTAATTTGCACCGGTCAATTCCTGTCTGGAGCTTCCTGTCAACCGACATAATGAATCATTAAAAAAGGTAAAGTTGCCGGCAAGATCAACTTCAAAATAGGCTTCTTGAATATTTTCCAGAATGCTTCTGTATTTTTCCTCGCTCTGACGCAGAGCTTCTTCCATATTTTTTCGTTCTGTGATGTCCTGCAAAACAAAAATAAGACATTCTTCACCGGCGATGTTGATGAGGCGGGCAGAATAGATGCCGGTTCGCACAATGCCGTCACTTCGCCAAAAATCCGTTTCACGATGCAGAACATCCCTTCCGGCTTTCAAATCTGCCACCATGATATCCCGCGCCGATATATCCACCCAGAACCTGTAGGGCTGTTCAGTAGACCTTGTTCCAATGATGTTCTCTCTTTTCCATCCTACGATATCTTCATACCCCTTGTTTACGTCAATGATGAGCCCATCCCTCAACCGGCTAATGACTATACAGTCCGGCGCTATCATGAAAACTTTACGGAAATTTTCTTCCGCCTGCTTGCGCTCCGTGATATTCAATAAAATCCCGTCAAAGACCACCATTTGATCTTCCTGGCGCGTTGGCGTGGACAGTCCCTGAAACCAAATCATTTCGCC